>NZ_JAUZMY010000086.1:0-645 GCF_036327455.1 Nocardiopsis codii
CCCATGTACATGGAACATGCCCCCGATTGTGCGCTGTTTGTTCTTCGCCGCCATACTAGGAGGACGACATCTGTGCCATTTGCTTGCAGAGCCCGGGAGCAGGGCATAGGCGCCCGCACGCCGAACCCGGTCCGGGGTTCTGAAGGTCCCCGCCTCCCCCGTGGAAAGCGGGGGTGAGACAAGGAGTACGACGTGACCTACGTCATCGCGCAGCCCTGTGTTGATGTGCTGGACAAGGCGTGCATTGACGAGTGCCCCGTGGACTGCATCTACGAGGGCGACCGCATGCTCTACATCCACCCGGACGAGTGCGTCGACTGCGGTGCGTGTGAGCCGGTCTGCCCGGTCGAGGCCATCTACTACGAGGACGACCTGCCCGAGCAGTGGTCCGACTTCTACAAGGCCAACGTCGACTTCTTCGACGACCTGGGTTCCCCGGGCGGCGCCTCGAAGGTCGGCAAGATCGACCGCGACCACCCGCTCGTCGCGAAGCTGCCGCCGCAGGCCGAGTAGCCGCGCGGTCCGCCTTCCGGTCCGTACGAGGCCGCGACGCCGCCGCACCCCCTGGCGCAGAGGGTGCGTGGGCGTGTGTCACCCGCGTGGTGACGTGTCGCGCCCACCCCCCCCCTGGGGGGGCGCGGTCGT
>NZ_JAUZMY010000087.1:0-632 GCF_036327455.1 Nocardiopsis codii
AGCAGGACCTGGAGGACTTCGACCACACCCACGTCCCCTTCGAGCAGGTCGTCGAAGCCCTCAGCCCCACACGCTCCCTCGCACGACACCCCCTCTTCCAAACCTCCATCGGATGGGAACACGACGGCGGATTCTCCGGAGTCGGACTGCCCGGGGTCGAGTGCACGGCTCTCCCGGCACCCACGGCCGTCGCCAAGTTCGACCTGTACATCGCGGCCGGTCCCGAACCGGACGGCGGCCTGCGGGTGTCGGTGGAGTACGCCGCGGATCTGTTCGACCGCGACACCGCGCGCGAACTCGGTGAACGACTGATCCGCGTGTTGGAACAGGTCACCGGCGCCCCGGAAACACCTGTCGGGTATCTGACCGTCCTGGGTTCGGGTGAGTGGGGGCGGGTTCTGGGTGGGTTCGATGATGGGCCGGTTGCGGAGTCGGTGTCGTTCGTGGACGCGTTCGCTGTGCAGGTGGAGCGTGCCGGGTCCGAGCGGGCGGTTGATGACGGGCTGGGCGGGTTGTCGTATGTGGAGTTGGACGAGGTGTCCAACCGGTGGGCTCGGTGGTTGATCGGGCAGGGGGTGGGCCCCGAGGTCGGGGTGGTGGTGTGTGTGGACCGGTCGGTGGAGTTGGTGGTG
>NZ_JAUZMY010000088.1:0-617 GCF_036327455.1 Nocardiopsis codii
TTGTAGCAGGACCCGTTGTCGGTCATCACCCGTTCCACGGTGATGCCGACCGAGGCGAAGTAGGCATGGGCGCGTTCCCAGAACCCCGTGGCGGTGTCCTTCTTCTCGTCGGTGAGGATCTCGGTGTAGGCCAGGCGGGAGTGGTCGTCCACGGCGTTGTGCAGGTAGGCGTACCCGGCCCTGGAGCGGTTCTTGCGGCCCCGGGACCGGCCCAGCGCCTTGTGGCCGCCGCCGTCGGGGATGTTGCCGAGCTTCTTGATGTCCACGTGCACCAGCTCGCCGGGCCGTGAGCGTTCGTAGCGGCGCACCGCGCGCCCGGTGGCCCGGTCGGTGTGGGTCAGGCGGGCGCACTGGTAGCGGGCCAGGATGCGGTGCACGGTCGAGGGGTGCATGCCCAGGTGGCCGCCGATGCGGGCCGGTCCCCACCGGCGCAGGTGGCGGAGTTTGATGACGCGGCGCTCGCGGCGGGTGGGGGTGCGTCGAGGACTGCGGTGGGGGCGGCTGGAGGCGTCGACCATCCCGGCCTCGCCCAGGGTGCGGTAGCGGTTGGCCCAGCGTTGGACGGTGGTGGGGCTGGTCTGGAAGCGTTCGGCGGCCCGGCGCAGGGGCCAGCCCTG
>NZ_JAUZMY010000010.1:0-222123 GCF_036327455.1 Nocardiopsis codii
GCAGCACGGGCCGTACCGCCCCCCCGCGACGCACAGGTCAGCCCTCGGCCCGTTCGACCACGGCCGCCCACTCGTCCAGCAGGCGATGCGCGGTGTCCGAGTCAGGACCTTCGGCCCAAAGATGGGTCACGGCCTCGGCCGTGTCCGGGAGGACCAGGGCCCAGCTGCCGTCGGACTCGAGGACCCTGACACCGTCCGTGGTGTCCAGCTGGCGGTCGCCAGCCGCCTCCACGACGGCGCGCATGACGCTCCCCTTGACCGCCCAGGGGGTGGGCACCGAACGGCGCAGGAGGTGCGCCTGGGGGATCACCCAGTCGATCTGGCTCAGCGACCGGCGGTCCCTGGCCACAAGCCCCAGCAGCCGGACGAACGCGGCGATGCCGTCACTGGTCGGGCTGAACTCGGGGACGACGAACCCGCCCCTGCCGTCACCCGCGAGCACGACGTCGTCGCCCCCGCCCTGGACCGCCTTGGTGAGTTCGTCCGTGGCGGTCGCGGTCCAGTGGACCTTGACCCCGTGCGCGGCCGCGACCGTCTCGGCGACCCGCGTGGTGGTGACGGGCAGTGCCACCGTGCCGCCCGCGCGCTCGGCGCAGACCAGCTCCAGGACGACCAGCAGGGCGCGGTCGTTGTCGACCAGCTCCCCGTTCCCGTCCACGATGGCCAGCCGTTCGGCCACGGGGTCGAACCGCACCCCGAAGTCGGCTCCCGACCCGGAGACCAGCTCGCCCAGGCGTTCGAGGTCGCGGTTCTGCTTGGCGGCCGTATCGGTGGGAGAGGCCTCGTCGAGCCGGTTGTTGACCGTGAGGACGTCCACGCCGATCCGCCCCAGCAGGGACGGCAGGATGAGCGAGCCGCTGCCTCCCGCGCAGTCCACGACCACCTTCAGCCCCGCCTCGGCCACCCCGGAGGTGTCCACCGAGCGCAGCAGGTCGTGCGAGTAGTTCTCGACCCCGCGCGAGGGGAAGGTCAGCTCCCCGATCTCCCCGGGGAAGGCCCTGCGGTACTCGGCGCGGGAGAAGACCCGGTCGAGTTTGCGCTGGGCCGCCGGCGACAGGTCGGCTCCGCTCCCGTCGAGGAAGAGGATGTCCACCGACTCCGGGTCGCCCGGGGTGGTGCGCAGCGTGATGCCGCCGCTGACCCCGCTCTGCGAGGTGTGGAAGCGCGCCACGGGCAGCGGCACCACCTCCAGGTCGCGCACGTCGATGGCGGCGGCCGTGAGCGCGCTGATCACCGCGCGCTTGAGCGTACGGGCTGCCCTGGACACGTCGCGGGACGTGGTGACGAGCGCGCCCTTCTTGAGCGTGGTGGCGTAGGCGTTGGCCAGCCGCACCGCCAGTTCGGGGGTGATCTCGACGTTGATCAGCCCGGACACGCCTCGGGGGCCGAACAGCGAGCGCTGCCCGCGCGACTCCCAGATGACGTTGGTGCTGACGACCGCCCCGGCCTCGATGGTCTTGAAGGGGTAGACCTTGACGTCGGCATTGACGTAGGCCTCGGACTCGATGACGCAGTCCTCGCCGACGATCGCCCCCTCCTCGACGCGGGCGGCGGCCATGATGTCGGTGTTCTTGCCGATGACGCAGCCGCGCAGGTTGGCGCCCCTGCCGATGAACACGTTGTCGTGCAGGACGGTGCGGTGGCAGAAGGCCTCCGACCGCACGACGGTGTTGCTGCCGACCACGGTGAACTCGCGCAGCTCCGCGCCCGCCTCGACCTTGGCGTAGTCGCCGATGTAGAGCGGTCCCTTGAGGACCGCGCGGGGGTCGACCTCCGAGCCCTCGCCGACCCACACGCCCGGCGACACCTCGAAGCCGTCGATGTCGACGTCCACCTTGCCGGACAGGACGTCGGCCTGGGCGCTCAGGTAGCTCTCGTGGGTGCCCACGTCCTCCCAGTAGCCCTCGGCGATGTAGCCGTAGAGGGGCTCGCCCTCCTCCAGGAGCTCGGGGAAGACGTCGCCCGACCAGTCGACCACCTCGCCCTCGGCGACGCGGTCCAGGACGTCCGGCTCCATGATGTAGATGCCGGTGTTGACGGTGTCGGAGAAGACCTGTCCCCAGGTCGGCTTCTCCAGGAAGCGCTGGATGCGGCCCTGCTCGTCGACGATGATGATGCCGAACTCCAGCGGGTTCGGGACCCGCTTGAGGGCGATGGTGACCTTGGCGCCGCTCTCCTTGTGGAAGCGCACCATGTCGGTGAGGTCGATGTCGGTGAGCGCGTCGCCGGAGATGACGATGAACGGCTCCCCGCGCAGGTGCTCCTCCGCGTTCTTGACGCTGCCCGCGGTGCCGAGCGGGACCTCCTCGGCGACGTAGTGGAGCTTCATTCCGAGCTCCTCGCCGTCCCCGAAGTAGTTGCGGATCAGGGTGGCCAGGAACTGGACGGTGACCACGGTCTCGGTGAAACCGTGCTTGCGCAGCAGGCGGAGCACATGCTCCATGATGGGCTTGTTGACCACCGGCAGCAGGGGTTTGGGCTGGTTGGCGGTCATGGGGCGCAGGCGGGTGCCCTCACCGCCGGCCATGACGACCGCCTTCATCGGGGGCGCCTGAACGGCGCCGTCCGGGGTTTCCTCGTGGGTGCTCATCGTTGGTCCCTCCGTAGGGCGGTGCCATGGGAGGACGCGTTGGGGGAACGGTGTTCGGAGCGCGCGCCGTCGCGCGCGGTGGGACGTGATGTCATGACGGAGATGACACTCCCTTTCGATCCGACAGGACTCGCGGTGAGCCGGTCCTCCGGTGGATCAGGGGTTGTTCCGTCCCTGATCCGGACGGCTCGGCCGGTCCGAGCCCTCGGATGCCGCTCCAGGATCGCCGTCAGCGGCGGCCGGTGTGGCTGGATCGAACTGATCCGTGTCGTGGCCGCGCTCGACGTCGCTGTCTCCGGTGACCGGTAGGTCTCCGGTGTGATCAGCGCGTTCGTCGCGGCGGGTCTGGGCCATCAGGCGCAGTCCCTGTACGGCGTAGAGCAGTCCGGCCCACCAGTACAGAGCAGTTCCCCAGAGTGCGAAGGCCCAACCTATAATCCTTGCCACATCCGCCATGATGGACGCGTAGCCCGCGATGAACAGCAGCGGGAACGAGTAGAGAAGGCACAGCGTGGCGGCCTTCCCGGCGAAGTTGACCGGCAGGGGCCCGTAGCCGAAGTGGCGCAGAAGCGGCAGCGCGCCCAGGATGAGGACGTCGCGCAGGACGAGGATGGCCATCAGCCACCAGGGGACGATGTCCCGGATCACCAGTCCGAGCAGCGCGGCGAAGATGTAGAGCCGGTCGGCGAGCGGGTCGAGGACGGTGCCCAGTCGCGAGGTCTGGTTCCAGGCGCGCGCGATCTTGCCGTCGAGCCAGTCGCTGAGCCCGGCGAAGCCGAGCACGAGCAGTGCCCACCAGTCGGCCTGGGGCACCAGGATGAGCCAGAGGAACAGCGGCACGCCCACCAGCCGGAGCATGCTCAGTAGGTTGGGAACCGTCCAGATGCGGTCACTGACCGCCGGGCTGGCCACATCGCCCCCCGCCTCGAGTCTGCCATCTTCCGCGGATCGCCCCATGGCGCCCACGATAACGGGCGGGTGGGTCGTTTCCCGCCAACACGGGGTCAGACGGCCCCGACGTGGCCCGAAGGACGATCGCCCGCCAATCGTACCGTGTACGTTTTGGGCCTTTTACCAGCGCAGTGTCCGTTTCACGCGGCGTGTGTCCTCGTCCCCGGCCGCGGCGCGCCGACCGCCTCACCGGAACAACGAAGGGGCCCCCTGCCGGGTTCCCGGCCGTGCGGGCGCCCCGCGGACCGGCTAGGGCGTGTTCTGTGGATGCTTTCGGTTGACTCGGCGCTTGCGCCGATCGACGCGAGCGGCTTCCAGGCCATCTCTCGCAAGACGAGTAGCGCAGGTCAGCCCGGGTTTGGCTGTCCAAGCGCAGTCGGCGCAGCGAGAGGCAGCCCGGGGGACGCGAGCCCGGAATGATCCGCCGAACGCGGCCTAGAGCGTGAGGATGCGGTCGGCCTCGCGGCGGCCCGACAGCAGGGCGCCGTGCACGGTGGCGGTGTGCTCGATCTCGGTCGCCTCCCCCGCGAAGAACAGACGGTCCCCGACCGGGTCCCCGAGCGCCACGCGGTCGCCGTCGCCCGAGCCCACGGCCGTGTACGAGAAGGCCCCCCGGGAGAACGGGTCGTCCGCCCAGTGGGTCACGAGGTGGTCCACCGGGTCCGGCGCCTTGCGGAACATGCCGCGCAGAGCGGCCATCGCGTGCTCGACCACCTCGCCGTCGTCCCTCCCCTCGAGGAACCGGGCGGCCCTGCCGCCGTTGCGGCTGACCAGGATCGGCGCCCCGAGCACCCGCTGGCCCGCGTACCAGTGGAACCAGGCGCCCTCCTCGGTCCCGAGGTTGACGATGACCTGCGCGTCGCCCCAGAACACCTCGTCGAAGCGGAGGAACACCTTCTCCAGACTGCCGTTGCCCAGGCGCTCCACGGCATCCCGCTTCTCGTCCGACAGCGGAGGGGCGAACCCGACCTGCCCGGCCTTGAGCACGCCCAGCGGCAGGGTGACCAGGACCCGGTCGGCGGTCAGGGCCTCCTCCCCGTCGGGGGTGTCGACCCGGACACCGACCCCGTCGTCGCCGTGGAGGACCTCCAGCACGACGTGCTCCAGCCTCACGTCCAGCCCGCGCGCCAGGTGGTCGGTGACCTGGCCCATCCCGTCGGGGAAGACCACGTCGTCGCCGCTGAACTCGTGCAGGGCGGCGACCGCGGAGAAGGCGACCTCCTCCGCGTCCGCGCCGTGGTCGGCCTCGGCGATGCGGTGCACGATCTCGTTGGCGTCCCGGGCCCGGGCGCGGACCAGGTTGGCGTCGTAGAGGGCCTGGTTGATGCCCTCCTCCATCGACTCCTGGGGGTTGGCGCCCACGGTCGCCCAGTACATGTGCTCCTGGAGGAGGTGGACGTCCTCCATGTTGCGCCGGTGCCGGTCGAAGAGCAGCCGCCGCCCCTTGGGGTCGTAGGCGGTCTCGGTGGACCGGTTGAACACGGCGGTGCGCACCCCGATCTCGTGGACCAGGTCGGCGAGGGGGTTGTTCTCCTCCCCGCGCATCCAGGACGCGCCCACGTCCAGGGTCGCGGAGCCGCCCCACCCGGGTACGGAGTGGATGCGCCCGCCGACGCGGTCCCGGCCCTCGACGACGGTGACGCGCTCGCCCTCGTCCGCCAGACGGTCGGCGGCTGCGAGGCCGGCCATGCCCGCGCCCACCACGATGGTGTGGCCGCGGCCGGGGCCCGCCTCGCGCCCGCGCGGTTCGACCCGCTCGCGCTCCGCCTCCCCGCCCGTCTCCTCCTGCGTGTTCTCCCCGTTGGCGTCACCCGGGTCAGTCATAGCGCTCCCCCTCCGTGCCGACCGACAGGTGCGACTGTAGGTGGTCCCCGGGCCGCGCCCGGGGACGACACCCCGCCCTCGGCTGGAACACCTACGCCCCGGCCGGCTGCTCAGGAGCCGGAGGGCTCACCGTCGTCGTCCTCCAGTTCGATCCTCTCCCGGCGGCGCTCGCCCTGGACGTGCTCCTCACGCGTGACGTCGCGCTTGCGGACGTGGACCTCCTCGACGGGCACGCGCTCCTTGGAGACGACCGGCCGCTCCTCGTAGAGCGTGAAGGTCTCCTCCTCCTCCCGCATATCCCCGGTCTCGTCGACCCCGGACGCGTCGGTCACCGGACGGCGCTCCATCTGGAGCTCGTCGTGGTGCAGCGGGACGGCCTCGTCGAACTGCTCGGTCTCCACGTACTTGTGCAGTCTGGCGTGACCGGCCTCGTGGCGCTCCACGCCGATGTCCACGCGCTCCTCGGAGCGGATCATCGAGACGTCGTCCGGGTCGGGCATCCCGCCCATGTCGGCGTCCGCCCCGGTACCGGCCATCTCCGTGTCACCCGAGGTCCCCGCCATCCCCGCGGTGCCCGCGGCCGCGGCCGTTCCGGCGGTGCCGTCCATAGCGGATCGGCCCCCTGTGCCGACCCCCTCGGAGGCCTCACCTGCGCTCCCGGGCTCCGCCGTGCCGTGCTCGTGCCTGCCGGAGGCGTCCACGCTGCCGTGGCGGGCGTAGTAGTCGCGGACCAGCCTCTCCTCCTCCGGGGAGATGTGCCTGTCCGCGTCGACGTTCGGGGCGTCCTTCACCGTGGCCTTGTCGAAGGGGACCTGGATGTCCTCCTCCTTGGGCTGCGAGCCCTGGAGGGGAACGAGGGTCTCGTTGCGGCCGAAGAGGCCGGTCTCCACCGACACCCAGCTCGGCTCGTTCGTCTCGTCGTCCAGGTAGACCTGCTTGATCTTGCCTACGCTGTGGCCCTCCTCGTCCAGAACGTGGTGCCCGATGAAGTCTCCGGGTGCGCGGTCACGTGCCATGGTCCCTCCCCTGCTCTTCACTCCCCGCCGGGACGCCTGGCCCCGACCTGGTCCGAACATCCCCCTACCCGCCGTGGCCTGTGGGAACAGCTGCGGAACCGAGCCGCTAACTGGGCGAGGCCGAGAGTTGAGAAGATGTTTTTCCCCGGCGCTCCCCCTTGACGCGCGCGAGGAGTTCCCTTGTCCGCCATGGGGATTCACCGACGGGAAGCGACTTTCGGGAGTCACGCGAACACGCACGGCTACACTCCAGGGGTCCCCTCCCGCCCCGGTCGAAGGAACCCTCCGTGCGCACAGCCGTGGCAGTCCCGCTGGCAGTCCTGTTCCTGTCCTGCACCACCGCCTCCGCGTCCGCCCGTGCCGGCGGGCTGGACGCGGTCGTGGAGCTCTCCGCCGACCGGCTCGCCACCGCATCGCCGGTGGCGGCGGCCAAGTGGCACAGCGGCGACCCGGTCGACGCCCCGGAGCGCGAGGCGCAGGTACTGGCGGACGCCGGGCGCCACGCGTCCGCGCTCGGGATGGAGCCGACCGCCGTCACCGCGATGGCCCGCGACCAGATCGAGGCGAACAAGGTGGTCCAGCGGAGCCTGCACGCCCGCTGGCACGCGGACCCCGGCCGGAGCCCGGCGTCGGCACCGGACCTGTCCCGGGTCAGGGCCGAGCTGGACCGGCTCACCCCGGCGCTGGTGCGGGCGCTGGACGGTGCCGGCCCCGTGCTGCGCTCCCCCCGCTGCGAGGCGGACCTGGCACGGAGCGCCCGGGACGTCGCCGGGGCGCGGCGCCTGGACCGGACGCACGCCGCGGCCCTGACCCGAGCCCTGGCCTCGGTGTGCTCCCGCCCCGCGGCGGGCCCCTAGAGAGGGCCGGCCACGTAGGCCTCCAGACCGGGCCCGTCGGGCAGCCGGCCCCAGAGCGCCCAGGCGAGCATGCGGTGCAGGCCGTCCAGGTGGGTGAGGGAGTCCCTGCGCTCCAGCCTCTCGTAGTAGGGGTGGTCGAGGGCCGTGGTGCTCAGGAAGAGGGGGGTGGGGTCGGCCTCGGCGTGCCAGACCATCTTCCCCCAGCACACCGGGTTGCTCGCGGTGTACTGCCCGTCCCACGAGGAGAGGGTCGCCACGGCGTCGGCGACGGTCCTCCCGGCCGGGTCGACCAGCACACGCTCCCCGCTCTCCCCCGTGTGCCAGGGCAGGACCGTGGCCAGGACGTCCTCACGGTCCAGGGCGACCCGGTGCCACGTGCCGCCCAGCTGGCGGGAGGCCAGGTCCAGGACCCCCTCGGCGTACTCGTTGGTGCGCCGGGAGACCTCGTCGTTCACGGGATGGGTGGCGCGGAAGCGCCGGAGGACGTCGTCGGGGGTGACGGTCGCGATGGTCTGCACGGGATCGGCTTCCTCCGTTCCGCGTCCGGGCCGGGGCCGGACGTCGACTGCGTCGAAGGATAGACGGGTCCCGGGGCCGGGAGCCCGTCCGGAACGGTCCGGCCGGGCCCCGGCGGTGGCGCCGCGCGGGATCAGCAGGTGTTGTCCCGGCTGTTGTCCCAGGTGATGTTGCGGACGACCGTGCCGATCGCGCACGGGTTCTCGTTGATCGCCGTGTTGACCAGCCTCAGGTTCTCGAACGTGATGCCCGACGTGTTGGCGAACTCCGTCCGGGCGGCGATCCGGATGTCGCCGGGCCCGGCGATCGTCCCGCCGTCCTCGGCGATGGTGACGTTGTGGCAGTTCTCGACCAGGACGGCGTTGTTCCCGGTCTGCGCGATGTCGACGCGCCCGATCACCGCACCGCCGCTCTCGGAGACGCAGAAGATCCCCCGGCCGCCACCCCGGGCGCGCACCTCGCCGACGCGGACGTTGTCCGGGTAGCCGTTACCGATCCGCCCGTTCCGGTTGGCCATGCGGAAGGCGGCGTAGCCGGTGCCGGTCCCGGCGTCCACCGCGTCGACCAGGCCGACGTCGGCGTTGACGGTGTTGTTGAGCAGCAGCCCGGAGTAGCCGGTGTCGCGGGCGGTCACGGTACCGATGGTGAGCCCGTCGACGCTGTAGGTCTCCACGCCGTGGTTGTTCGTCCCGGAGACGTACACGTCGTCGATGGTGATGTCGCGGGTGGTGCGCGCGGCGTCGCTGCCCCGGCTGTCGACGCGTATGCCCAGGCCGGAGGACAGGCGCAGGTCGATCTGGCCCAGGTGCACCTGCTGGGAGCCCCGCACGAACACGCCGAAGTAGGGCGCCCCGGTGACCGACAGGTGGGGCACGGAGACGTTCTGGGCGTTGCGCACCCGCACCGGGGCGTGGTCGGCGGCGACGGCTCCGGAGACGTGGAGGGTGCCGCAGACCTCCAGGGAGGTGTGGCTCGGCAGGTCGAGGGAGGCGTTGCCCGGGACGGTGCCGGACTGCCAGACGACCACGCGCTCCTGCGAGGAGCGGCCCGGGGTGAGGCTGCCGACGGCCGTGCGCATGGCGGTGAGCATGTCACCGCCCTCGTAGAGGACGGTGCCGTCGTTGCGCGCGACCCAGGTGGATCCGAGGAGGTAGGCCTCGGCGTCGAAGCCGTTGTCGCCGCACGCGGCGGCCCGCGCTCTCTGCTCGCCGGCGGTGTTCCCGGTGTCGTGGGGCGAGGGGGCGCCCGGGGCGGTCGCGGCGGCCGTGCCGAGGACCAGTCCGGTCGCCAACGCGGCGTTCAGCAGGAGGCGGCGCGTGCGTCGCCGTCGGCCGGAGGCGCGGGTCCGGCCGCGCCCGTCGGGGGTACGTGTCATCGGTGCTTCTCCTGTGCGAACCCCGGGGCAGCTGTGCCCCGGGAGGGGTGAGCGGGGGGACAGGGAGCGCTCCCAGGCATCCGGAACCTAACACGGAAAGCGCATTCCCGGTAGCGGTGCAACTACGCATGGACACGAGTCTGTCCGCGGCGACAGGCCGTCCGGCAGAACCTGCCCCGGGCTCGACGACCGGAGGGCCGTGCCGCGTCGGCCGCCGGGAGACATCCCCTCCGGGATCCCGCGCTGGAGGCGGCGCGGGCCGGACGCCGCCGGGTCAGACCATGCGGCCCTCGCGGGCGACCACCCGCCCGGCGCGCACGACGGCCCAGCGTTCGGGGAGGTCCACCACGACCTGCGGCAGGCACTCGCCGTCCACCAGCAGGAAGTCGGCGGGAGAACCCAGGGCCAGGTCGGCGGCGGGCAGCCCGACCACCTCGGCGCCGGAGTGCGCGGCGGTGAGGTAGGCGAAGGACAGCTCCTCGTCGAGGCGTGAGCGCAGTGCCTTGGCCATCATGTGGGCGCGGTGGACCATGTCGGCGTTACCGAAGGGGCTCCAGGAGTCGCGGACCCCGTCCGAGCCGACGCCCACGCGCACCCCGTGCTCACGCAGGCGCGCGGCCGGCAGGACCCGCGCCGCGTCGGAGGCGACCGTGGTCAGGGAGATCCCGGCGGCGCCGATCCGGGCGGCCAGCCGGTCGAGGTCGTCGCCCGCCTGGGCGACGCAGAAGGCGTGGCTGACGGTGACCGAGCCGCCCATGTCCAGTGCGCGCGTGCGCTCGATGATCGCCTCCATGGTGCGCACGCCCGGGGCGCCGCCGTCGTGCAGGTGGATGTCGACGCCGACACCGTGGCGGTCCGCGATGCCGAAGACCAGGTCGAGCTGCCCGTCGGGGTCGCCGTCGAAGCCCTCCGGGTCGATGCCGCCGACCAGGTCGGCGAGCCCCGTCCGGACGGCCTCGTCCAGCAGGCGGTCGGTTCCGGGCGAGCGGCGGACGCCGTGCTGGGGGAAGGCCACGGTCTGGACGTCGAGGGCGTGCGCCAGGTTCCCCGCCGCCGCGCGGATGCCCTCCAGACCCGAGAGCCCGTAGACGGGCGCGACGTCGGCGTGCGCGCGCATGGCGCGCGTGCCCCGCGTGACGGCGTGGGCCATGAGCCGCTCGGCGCGGACGCCCACCGGAGTGGGTGACGCCCGGAAGAGCTCGGCGTCCTGGGCCCCGAAACCGGCGATGCCCTGGGCGGGGCGGCGGGAGTGCCAGGGCTCGCCCCAGGTCGTCTTGTCGGGGTGGATGTGGGCGTCGACCAGGGTCGGCAGGGCGATCCGCCCGCCGCAGTCGACGACGGTCGCCTGCCCCCCGGGATCGGCCGCCACGGTTCCGTCGACCACGACCAGGTCGATGGGATCGCCGCCCAGGGGACGCAGGTCGCGGAAGACCGTCGTACGGGACTGTTCAGCCATGGCGGGCCTCTCCACACGGGTACCGGTGCACGCGTCCGAGCCGGTCGGGCCGGCGGGCGCGCGGGGAATGCTACGCCCCCGGCCGTGTCACCCCGCAGGTGGCCCCACCTGCCGGCCCTCCCCGGGCGGGCGCGAGGGCGCAGTGCCGGCAGGCTCCGCACCTGCGCGGGTGCGCGGAGGTGCGCGAAGGTTCGGTGCAGGAGGTTCCGTATGCGCTTGACTTGGGAGGGGATGCATCCGCGGTCCGCCCCCGGAGGGGCGGCGCCTCGGTCCCACGGCGGTTCCGTTTCCCTCGGGGAGGCCCTGGCCGTCCTCGGTGACATCGAGGGCGCGCGGGAGGCGCTGGCTACGGCCCTGGAGTACCTGCGCGACCACGGCGACCCGCGTGCGGGAGGGATCGAGGCACGCCTGGGCCGCCTCGGGGGTTGACGTCCCCGCGCAGGCGACCCCAGGGATCGCGGATCAGGGTTCGACGTGGGCCGCGAGGTTGGCCAGGGACGAGGCCAGGCCCACCTGGTGGTCGGCCCGGGAGATGCCCGTGGGCACGCCGGTCGCCTCGACGGACACCTCGGTGCCCTCCCCCGTCCCGGTGAGCCGCCAGATCATCGTCATCGTCCCGGCGAACGCGGGATCCCCGGACTCGAAGACGACGCGCTGCACGATCCGCTCGTCGGGGACCAGCTCGACGAACTCGACCTCGGTGACGTCGCTGGACTCCGAGGTCTTGCCCTGCGCGGTCGCGGGGTCGAGGTAGGTCAGCACCATGCGGAACCCGCCGCCGGACCAGGGCTCGAAGCGATCGATACGGCCGGTCATGCCCTCCGGCGGCAGCCAGGCTTCCAGTGCGCCCGGCTCGGTCATCGCCCGGTAGACCGCAGGGGCGGACGCGCGGACGGTCCTGCTCCCCCTGTCGACACGCGGTTCCTCGTCGGCCATGTGCGCTGTCCTCACACTCGGTGCTCCGGACTTCCGAACCTAGCGCACGCGCCCCCGGCGGTGTGCCCCCGGCCGCACGGTGTCCGGGCCGGTCGCGCCGGCCTCAGGTGCTCCAGGCACCCTGCGCGGCGGCGTGGCGCGCGTAGTCGGCGAAGTCCCGGGGCGGCCGTCCCAGCACCCGTTCCACGTCCCCGGTGACCGATCCCAGCGCACCGGAACGGACATGGGAGTACAGGCCGACGGTCAACCGCACCCATTCCCCGGGCACCCCGTGAGCACGCTGCTCGGCGGCGTAGTCCCGCGCGCTCAACGGGGTGTAGCCGATGGGGCGGCCGGTGGCACGGGCGATGTCGGCGACGGCTTCGGCGAAGGACATCAGCCGCGGTCCGCTCAGCTCGTAGGACCGCCGGGCGTGCCCGTCCCGGGTCAGGGCGGTGACCGCGACGTCGGCGATGTCGTCGGCGTCCACGAACGCCTCCTTGCCGTCCCCGGCCGGCAGGCGCACGTCACCGGACAGCACCGTGTCGCGCAGGAAGTCCTCGCTGAAGTTCTGGAAGAACCACCGCGGGCGGAGCACCGTCGTCTCCAGTCCGGCACGGGCCGGCGCCTGCTCGGCCGCCGCAACGTGCTCGGGTTCCAGCCCCGGGATGCCGGACGGTGGGAAGGAGACCAGCACCGCGCGCCGTACCCCGGCCGTGGCGGCCCGCTCGGTGAAGGCCGTGAGGTTCTCGGCCGCCCGCACGCTGCCCAGGTCGGGGACGACCAGGTGGACCCCCGTCACCCCCGCCAGGGCGGAGTCCCACGTACCGCGGTCGTTCCAGTCCAGGCGCACCGGGCTGGAGGGGGAGGCCGCGCGCACCGGCACGCCCTGTTCGTGGAGTCGGCGTGCCACGCGACGGCCGGTCTTGCCCGTGGCCCCGGTCACCAGGATCATCTCGTCGTTCATGGCCTCCAGCGAACCAGTCCGCGCAGGTGGAGGCCATGGCGAGCACGCTCTGTCCCATACGCGTTCGTCTACGCTGACCCGCATGGACTCCCAGGCGTGGACGGCGGCGGACCCCTTGACGGACCTGCTGAACGGTGTACGGACCACAGGTGCGCTCTTCCACCGCTCCTTGCTGGAAGGGCCCTGGGCGGTGCGCTTCGAGGACGCCTCACCGCTCGCGCTGGCGGTCCCGCTGAACGGCTCCGTCTGGGTCAGGCCCCGCGACGGTGAGCCGGTCCACCTGGGCCCGCAGGACGTCGCGGTGCTGAGCGGAGGCTCCCCGTACGTGGTGGCCCTCGCCATCGACACCGAACCGGGCGTGACCGTCCGTCCCGGGGGGCGTTGCACCACCCTGGACGGCGGTGAGCACAGCACCACGCGGGGCCCGAGCACTCTCGGTGCCCCCGGTCCCGGGGACCCGGTACTGGTCAGCGGCATGTACTCGGTCCGGTCCGGTGAGCCCCGGCGGCTGCTCGCGGCGCTGCCCCCGCTCGCCGTCGTCCCCGCCGACCAGGGAACCTGCCCTGTCGGGCCGACGGCGCTGGAGGACCTCTCCCGACCCGCCGCGGGACGGCAGGCGCTGTTGGACCGGATGCTGGACCTGATGCTGATCACCGCGTTGCGCAGCTGGTTCACCCGTCCCGGAGCCCCCGTCCCCGCCTGGTACCGGGCCCACGGCGATACCGTCGTCGGCCCTGCCCTGCGGCTGATGGGCGAGGATCCGGCCCGCCCGTGGACGGTCGGGGCTCTGGCCGCCGAGGTCGGTGTGTCGCGTGCGGCCCTGGCCCGCCGCTTCACCTCGCTGGTCGGCCGGCCCCCGATGACCTACCTGCGCGAACAGCGGATCACCTTGGCCGCAGACCTGCTGCGCGATCCCGAGGCGACGCTCGGAGCGGTCGCGGGACGGGTCGGCTTCTCCAGCGCCTTCGCCCTGAGCGCCGCGTTCACGAGGATGCGCGGCATCAGCCCGAGCGAACACCGGGCGGTGGGGACCCCAACCGAGGGCGCCACCTCCCACGCGGGGGGTCGGGGGCGGCCCCCGGGACGCCGACCGGTGCGGTCGTAGGCTCCACCGGCCGGAGGCCGTGGCGCCCGACGACGCGAACCAGCCTGGCGGACGGGGCCGCCGCCCACACGTGCGGTGGGCGGCGGCCCCGTCGGGCGGCGACAGCGGTCAGTGCTCGATGCGGGCCATGTTCTCCTCGTTGTGGCGCGCACCCGAGGCCGGGGTGAGGTTGTCCAGGCGCTCCAGCTGGTCCGCGCTGAGTTCGATGCCGTCGGCGGCCGTGTTCTCCTCCACCCGGGAGACCCGCCGGGTCCCCGGGATGGGGGCGATGTCGCTGCCGCGGGTCAGTAGCCACGCCAGCGCGGTCTGGGCGGGGGTCGCTCCGATCTCGGCTCCGATGGCCTGCACCTCGTCGACGATGCGCAGGTTGCGGTCGAAGTTCTCGCCGATGAACCGCGGGTTGGTCTTGCGCCAGTCATCGTCGGCGAAGTCCTCGACCGTGCGGATCCGCCCGGTCAGAAGGCCGTGCCCGAGCGGCGAGTAGGGCACGAACCCGATACCGAGCTCGCGCAGCAGCGGAAGGATCTCCTCTTCGACGTCGCGGGTCCACAGGGAGTACTCCGTCTGCAACGCGGACACCGGGTGCACGGCGTGCGCGCGGCGGATCGTCCGGGCACCGGCCTCGGAGAGCCCGATGTGGCGCACCTTGCCCTGCTCGACCAGCTCGGCCAGGGCGCCCACGGTCTCCTCGACGGGCGTGTCGGGGTCGACGCGGTGCTGGTAGTAGAGGTCGATGTGGTCGGTGCCCAGGCGCCGCAGGGAGCCTTCGACCGCGGCCCTGACGTTGTCGGCGCTGCCGTCGACCACTCCGGGGCCGCCCCCGGAGTGGGAGACCAGTCCGAACTTGGTGGCCACCACGACCTCGTCGCGGCGTCCCCTGATGGCCTTGCCGACGATCTCCTCGCTGTGGAAGGGACCGTAGATCTCGGCGGTGTCGATATGGGTGACCCCCAGGTCCAGGGCCCGGTGGATGGTGCGGACGGACTCGGCGTCGTCGAGCGCCGCGCCCGTGGTGTAGGTGCCGGCCATGGTCATGGCGCCCAGGCCGATGCGGGAGACGTCCAGGCCGCCCAGCGATACGTGCTTCATTGCGTTTCCTTGTCGTCGTGGCGGTCAGGCGGTGGTCTCGTCCAGGTGGCCGCCCGGCTCCTCCTCGGGGCGGCGGCCGGTCGCGACGACCCGGCGGCCCCGCACGCGTGCTTCTATGCCGGTGCCCGGGCCGCGAACTGCACCGGTGACGAGGACGACCTCGGGCATGGAGAGCCGACCTCGTTCCGCGGACGTGGGGAGTGGTTTCCTGACCGGGCGGAAAGCCCTTCGTCCAGGCAACCATCCGCCGTGGTCACGCGGGGGCCCGTAGGGGGCACCGTTGTTCCAAGGGTCTGCCAGTACCCCTTTACGGTCCCCGCGGCAGGGGGTGGGCGACCTACGGTGGACCCATGGACCGCAGCACCGAGATCCGCGAGTTCCTGCGCACCCGGCGGGGCCGGATCACACCCGAACAGGCCGGTCTCGAACCGGATCAGGGCACCCGCCGGGTTCCGGGGCTGCGCCGCGAAGAGGTCGCCCGGCTCGCCGGGGTCAGCGTCGACTACTACATCCGCCTGGAGCGGGGGCAGGCCAAGGGCGTCTCCGCCACCGTTCTGTCGGCCCTGGCCCGGGTCCTGCAACTGGACGGGGCCGAACGCACCCACCTGTTCGACCTGGCCAGGCCCACGGCGGCGCGCACCCGCCGCACACGGCCGCTCAGCCCCCAGAGGGTCCGCCCCACCCTGTACCGGGTCCTGGACCTCCTCGGCGCCCCCGCCGTCGTCCAGGGGCGGCGCCTGGACGTGCTGGCCGCCAACCGGCTGGGCTACGCTCTGTTCGCCGACTTCGGGGCCAGGCCCCACCGCGAGCGCAACTTCGCACGGTTCGTCTTCCTCGACGAGGCGGCCCGGGCGCTCTACGCCGACTGGGACCGCGTCGCGGCCGACAGTGTGGCCATGCTGCGCCTGTACGCCGGACGCCACCCCCAGGACCCGCAGCTCACCGAGCTGGTCGGGGACCTGTCCCTGCGCAGCGACGCGTTTCGCCGCCTGTGGGCCGACCACGACGTCGTGGCCCACTCCACCGGCACCAAGCGCCTGCACCACCCGCTCGTGGGCGACCTCGCGCTGGGCTACGAGTCCCTGACCGTCGAGGGCGACTCCGAGCAGGTACTGGTCGTCTACACCGCCGAGCCCGGCTCCGCTTCCGCGGAGGCCCTGGCGGTTCTCGCGAGCTGGCCGGGCACCGCTCCACCCGAACCGCGCGCCCGGCCGCAGGGCGCCTGAGCCGGGCGCAGGGGCCTTTCCGGCTCCCGCGGTCATCCTCCTCGCCCCCGGGCACCGTCGTACGGTCGCCCCACGCGAACGGCCCGTCCGCCCCGGGTCGATCCGGGGCGGACGGGCCGTGTGTCAGCGGCGCAGGAGGGGTCCCCCACCTGGGGGACGGGTCGCGCGCGGCGGGGTCAGACCTTGCGCCACTGCGGCACCCAGGCGCCGTCCTCGACCGTGTAGTCGCCGAAGAGGGCGGGGGCCTCCTTCTGGAGGGTCTCGCCGATCCGGTGGAAGAGCAGGCGGATCTCCTCCTCCGCGCCCGGGGCGGTACGGGCCTCCAGCGTGTGGCGCAGGGTGCGCACGTTCGCGGTCCACACCAGGCCGGTGGCGACGCCCTCGGGGGCGAAGCGGCGCATGAACGAGGTCTTGTGCTTCTTCTCGGCGAACTTCACGCCCTCGTCGTCCAGGCCGAAGTGGTCGGCCATCCAGAGCTGGAACTCCTCCATCTGCTGGAGCATCGCGGTGGCCCGCTCCATCAGCTCCGGGTCCTCCTCCGCCCAGTCCGGGAACCAGAACGGCAGGTCGCTCAGGCGCACGAAGCGGAGCGACTCCTGGGAGACGGCGACGCCGGGGCGGTGCCGGATCAGCTCGTGGGTGAGCACCCGGGACACGTTGTGCAGGACGAAGCTGAAGCTCACGTGCTCCAGGACGGAGCCGTGCAGGCTGGCCAGGATGTTGCCGAGGTACTGGTCCTGGTCGGTGCGCACCCGGGTGACGTTCGGGTTGAGGCCGGGCTCCCAGGAGCGGTAGCACAGGCGCCCGGCGAACTCGGCGAGGTTCTGCGGATCGTTGAGGTGCGCGTCGAGCTCGCCGCGGTCGAACCGCTCGATCCACGCCTCACCGCCGACCTCCTTGAGGTAGTCGGTGATCGCGTCGTAGTCGACCTGCGGACGCGCGACCAGACGAACCTGCGGCTCGACCCTCTTCACAGCACTGCCTCCCGTTCGGTGGGCCCCGCCTCCGGGCACGCTTGAACACCGTGACCAGGGGTTCCGGGGGCACGGGGACGTGTGTGGGGGCGGGGCCGAATAGCCTCACCCGAGGGTACACGTCCGGGGACGGGAGAGGGCCGGGTGTCCGCTCCGGGCGATGCGCCCGGGCGGACACCCGGCCCTCTGACCGGTATCGGGATGTCTGCCTTGATGGTGGTTTCCCGCCGGGCGGCGGGCCGTACCTCACGGGCTAGAGGCCGTAGAAGGTACCGGGGGCCAGAACCAGCCCGACGACGATGGAGACGATGCCCCAGAGGAGCTGCCCTCGCAGCACTCCGAGAACGCCGGCCACGATGAGGATGATTCCGAGGATCGTTAGCAAAATACCCATACACAACCACTGTCCGATAACGAATTGATCAAACAAGGCAGCGTGAAATGTTTTGCCTGAGCCGTCCCGGTGCAGGTGGGACGGCCCGCACGTGGCACAGGCCACGTGCGGGCGGGGTTCCTCGGCCCCCGGTCGGCGTCAGCGCCGTGCCAGCCGCAGCGCTCGGGCCACGATCCCCTCGCCGACGCTCGCGGTCAGGATCGACTCGGGGTGGAACTGCACGCCGTACCAGCGCGCCCGCGGGTCCTCGATCGCCATCACGACGTCCTCCCCGTCCGCCCCTCCGTCCAGGACGGCGGTGACCTCGAACCCCTTCACCAGCCGCGGAACCGTGTAGGTGGAGTGGTAGCGGGCCGCGGGGAAGGCGTCCTCCTCGTTCAGTCCGCTGAGGAGCCGCCCTCCGGACACGCTGACCCGGCCGGGCTTGCCGTGCACCGGTTCGGCCAGGGTCCGCAGCTCTCCCCCGGCGTGCTCCACCATCCCCTGGAGGCCCAGGCAGACCCCGAACACCGGCAGGTTCCGGTCGGCGAGCTCGTCCAGCAGGGCGGACATCGCGAAGTCCGCGGGAAGACCCGGCCCCGGCGAGATCACCACCAGGTCGGGGGCGAACCGGTCCAAGAAAGACGGGTCGAACCCGTACCGGACGGTGGTCACTTCGGCCCCGTGCCTGCGCACGTAGTCGGCGAGGGTGTTGACGAAGGAGTCCTCGTGGTCGACGAGCAGGACCCGCATCCCCTCCCCGGGGAGGTCGGCCGCGGGGGCCTCCGTCCCGACGGGCTCGGGGACCGCACCCTCCGCGGCGAGTGCCTCGTGGTGCGCGGCCTCCTCCCCCTGGGCGAGGGTCTCCAGCAGGGCGCGCGCCTTGAGGAAGGTCTCGCGCTCCTCCGCCTCGGGGTCGGAGTCGTAGAGCAGCGTGGCGCCCACGCGCACGGCGGCCACGCCGTCACGGATGTGCGCGGTGCGCAGTGTGAGGCCGGTGTTCATGGAGCCGTCGAAGTTGATGACGCCGACGGCGCCGCCGTACCAGCGGCGGGGGCTGGTCTCGTTCTGCTCGATGAACCGCATGGCCCAGGTCTTGGGGGCGCCGGTGACGGTGACCGCCCACATGTGGGTGAGGAAGGCGTCCAGTGCGTCGAAGTCGCGGCGCAGGGTGCCCTCGATGTGGTCCACGGTGTGGATGAGGCGGGAGTACATCTCGATCTGCCGGCGGCCGATCACCCGGACGCTGCCGGGCTCGCACACGCGCGACTTGTCGTTGCGGTCCACGTCGGTGCACATGGTGAGCTCGGACTTCTCCTTGACGGAGGAGAGCAGCTCCTGGATGTTCTCGGCGTCGCCCAGGGCGTCGTCCCCGCGCCGGATGGTGCCGGAGATCGGGCAGGTCTCCACGCGCTGGCCGGTCCCCGGCTCGCCCGTGACCCGCACGAACATCTCCGGGGAGGCGCCGACCAGGTACTCGCCCTCGCCGAGGTTGAAGAAGAACTCGTACGGAGCCGGGTTGCGCTCGCGCAGCAGCTCGTAGAAGCGGGCGGGCGAGGAGCAGCGGGCGTAGGTGCGGTGGCCGGGGACGACCTCGAACAGGTCGCCCCGGCGGAACTTCTCCTTGGCGCGGGCCACGACACCGGCGTAGGAGCCCGGTTCGGGACCCTCGGGGACCTCGGTGGCGACCACCGGGGGCGTCGGCGCGGTCTCGCGCGGCAGGCCCTCGGTCGTGGCCCGGGCGCGGTCGCCGTCGGCGGGGACGGTGAACTCGTAGGAGTAGCGCACGCAGGTCTCGCGCTTGCGGTCGCGGACGATGACGGCGTCGGGCAGGTGCAGGACCATGTCGCGGTCGTCCGGGTCGCGCTCGATGTGCTGTTCGATCGGCTCGAACTGGAAGGACAGGTCGTAGCCGAACGCGCCGTACAGGCCCAGGTTGGAGTCCTCGGGACTGCGCAGGGAGGCGACGACGGCGCGCAGCGCGGTGAAGACGCTGGGGCGGCGGCTGCGCTCCTCTTCGGTGAAGAACGCGTCCGGATCGGGCTCGGGGACGACGACGCAGACCTGGTCGCGGTCGCGGCCGTCGGTGGCGCCGACGGTGGCCAGGGCCTGGGCGAGGACCGGCAGCAGGACGCGGCCGCGGGCGTTGAGGGCGGTGGCGGTGACGCGGCGCCCGCGCGTGGTGATCTCCAGGCACGGGTCCACGTACCCCAGGTGCCAGCGGTCGTACCGGCCCGGATACTCCATCCCGGAGGAGAGGACGCCGCCGCGCCGGTGCTCGACCGACTGGACGAGGTCGGTGAGGACCTCGGGGTCGCAGGGCGTGGCGCTGCGGTGGACGGTCACGCCGCCCGAGGTGCGGTACGTGGTGGTCTGTGCGTCGCTGGGGTTCACGGCCGGTCCTTTTGGCGCTGTGTGCGGTCGGGTGGGCCGCACCGGACGGGGCCGTGGAAACACGAACGACCGCCGGTCCGGGGCGGTCGCTGGGGTATGCGAGATCGGAGCACCGCCTACGGGCGGCGCCACCACTGGGCGTGGGTGGAGGAGTTTCGCATGGGGCAGAGTGTAGCGGGTGCGCGGGACCGCGGGGAGCCCTACGCGGAAATCGGCGGCCGTGTCCGGCGGGAGGCGGGGTCCTCGACGTCGACCACGGGTCGCGGAGGAGGGGGCTCGGGTGCGTCGACCGCACTGGCAGACGTCCGCGGTGCCGTGCTAAGCTTCGGAACCCATTGTGACGTTTTCGAGCGATCACATAAATACCTGCAACAGGTAGGATAACAAGCAGATGCAGTTCTGTCAAGAGGATGCCGGGGAGGCGTCACCGGAGCGGGCCGCTCTGGCAGCGGAACAGGCCCGGATCGGCACGATGTACGAGCGACTCGACGTCCTGCGCGCCCACACCGCCGACCAGCTCGCCGAGGTCCAGCTCCAGACGCACACCGGCTACGCCGCGCTCGTGGAGCGCGAGACCCGCGCCTATGAGCACGCCCGGCGCCGCGCCCAGCTCAGCGCGGTCGAGGAGGGCCTGTGCTTCGGCCGGATCGACCTCTCCTACGACGACGGCCCCGAGGCGCGCTACGTCGGCCGGATCGGCCTGCGCGACACCGAGCACGAGACCATCCTCGTGGACTGGCGGGCCCCGGCCGCCCGGCCGTTCTACGCCGCCACGCCCAGTGACCCCCTGGGCCTCACCCGCCGCCGCCACCTGCGGGTGAGGCGGCGCAGGGTGACCGGGCTCGACGACGAGGTGTTCGACTCCGAGGGCCTCTCCGAGGGCGACCGCCGCCAGCTGGTCGGAGAGGCGGCCCTGCTGGAGTCCCTGCACCGGGGGCGGACGGGGCGGATGGCCGACATCGTCGCCACCATCCAGTCCGAACAGGACCGGGTCATCCGCGCCCGGCTCGCCGGTGTGCTCGTCGTCCAGGGCGGTCCGGGCACCGGCAAGACCGTCGCGGCGCTGCACCGCGCCGCCTACCTGCTCTACACCCACCGCAACGTGCTGGAACGGCGCGGTGCACTGGTGGTCGGGCCCAACACGGCGTTCCTGCGCTACGTCAGCGACGTGCTGCCCTCCCTCGGGGAGACCGACGTGGTGATGCGCACACTCGGCGAACTGTTCCCGGGGGTGGAGGCGACGGGCCACGACCCGCACGCCACCGCCGCGGTCAAGGGCTCGCCGCTCATGGCCGACCTGGTCGCGGCGGCCGTGGTCGACCGCCAGCGCACGCCGCGTGAGGCGTTCGGGTCGGGCGACCTGGTGGTGGAGGTCGACGCCGGGGCGATCACGGTTCCCGAGGCGGCCTGCCGCCGGGTCCTGGACACGGCGCGCAAGCTCCCCCTCGCGCACAACACCGCCCGCAAGTACGTGGTCCGGAGCCTGCTGAGCGAGCTGGCCCGGGCCGAGTCCACGCTGCTGGCGCGCCCCGTCCAGGACGACGACCTGCCGTTCGTCGGCGAGCGGCTCTGGCACGAGGCCCCGGTCCGCCGGGCACTGGACGCGCTGTGGCCGGACCTGTCCCCGCAGCGGCTGATCCGCGACCTCTTCTCCGACCCGGAGGCCCTGGAGCGCGTCGGCGAGCTGGTCGGGCTGGACGCGGAGTCCCGGGCCGCGCTGGTGCGCGACCCCGCCCTGCCGTGGACGGTCGAGGACGTGCCCCTCCTGGACGAGGCCGCCGACGTGCTGGGGCGCGACGACAGCGACGAACGGGCCCGGGAGCGCCGTGCCGAGGAGAACCGCGCCGAGGAGGTGCGGTTCGCGCAGGGGGTGCTGGAGTTCACCGGTCTGGCCGAGGACGAGATGATGAACGCCGAGGCCCTGGCCGACCGGCACCGCGACGAGGGTCCGCGCCGCACCACCGCCGAACGCGCGGGCGAGGACCGGGAGTGGGCCTACGGGCACGTGATCGTGGACGAGGCCCAGGAGTTGTCCCCGATGGCCTGGCGCACGGTGATGCGGAGGGTGCCGACCCGGTCGTTGACCGTCGTGGGCGACGTGGCGCAGACCGGGAGCGCGGCCGGGACCCGGTCGTGGACGGACGCGCTGGAGCCGTACGCCCCCGGCAAGGTGCACGTGGAGCGGCTTCTGGTGAACTACCGGACACCCGCGCCGATCATGGCGGTGGCCGCCGACGTGCTGCGCGAGGCGGCGCCCGGCGAGGAGGTGCCTGATTCCGTGCGTGAGGAGGGCGACGCCCCGCGCGGCGTGCGGCTGTCGTCGCTTCCCGACGGGCTGCCCGGTGTCGTGGCCGAGGAGGTCGCGGCGATCGGCGAGGGCCGCGTCGCGGTCGTCACATCCGACCGCCACCTGGCGGAGGTCGTGGAGGCCCTGCCGCGGGCCGCGCGTCCCGGGACGGCCGGGGACGCGCTGGAGGAGTCGGTGGTGGTGCTGACCGCGACCGAGTCCAAGGGCCTGGAGTTCGACTCGGTGGTGGTCGTGGAACCGGACGCGCTGCTCGCACAGCCGCGCGGCGCCAACGACCTGTACGTGGCGGTCACACGCGCCACGCGCCGGCTGACGGTCGCGCACACCGCCGACCTGCCCGGGGTCCTCAAGCGCCTGGAGGGGTGAGAGGCGACGGGGCGCCGACCGCGGGTCCGGGCCGGACGGCACGACTCGGGGCCGCGGTCGGGCGGCGGTCGGCGCTCCGCCGTCGCGGGCCGCTGCCGCCCGCCTCTCACCACCATCCGCCAGCCCCTGTCGCGGATCAGCAGGGAGATGGTACGCCTGCTGCTCGCGATGATCGACGGGGACTCCCCCGCCGGGATGATCCTGCCCACCGCCCTGGTCGAGCGCGGGTCGGCCTGAGGGCCTCCCGCGCGGGACGGGCGGGGGCGGCGCCCCGGGAGCGGAGCAGAGGCCCGGGGCGGGGAGCCGGGGTGCCGGACGGGGGGACTCAGCGCACGGACGGGGATCCGCAGCACTTCTTGTACTTGCGGCCCGACCCGCACCAGCAGGGGTGGTTGCGTTCGGGAGGCCAGGGGTTCAGCCGCCCGGAGTCCGGGGACAGCGTCTCGGCCCAGCTCCGCAGGGATGCGGGGTCGGCCGCGTCGAGCCCGTCCGCCTCGGCGAAGGCGACCAGTTCCTCCGGTGTGGTGAGGACCGTGGCCAGGAGCGCGCCGGGGTGGGACTCCGCGCGCAGGGACCGCTCGACGCCGTGGTGGTGGTCGGCCTCGCCACCGTCTCCGGTGGCGAGGCCGAGGTCACGGGCCCTGGGGAGGGAGTCCCGGGAGAAGGCCGCGTGGACGGCGACGGCGCGGCCGGGGGCGTCGCCGTCCCCCAGACCCAGGGCCGACTCCAGCGAGGGCGACGCCCCGTCCGCCGCCAGCGCCGCCCGGTCGTGGTCGTCCGGTGCGAGTCCGAGCCCTTCGCGGACCGCGGCGCGGCCGACCAGCGGCAGGAGCCCGTACGGGTCCAGTTGGGAGATGATCTGCGCCGGCTGGGCGAGGATGGCGCGGCAGGCGACGTTGTAGCAGTACAGGGCCTTGTCGAGGTCTCCCTCGCCGGCGAACTCGTCCGCGAGCACGACGGCCGTGGCGCGGCCGAGCACCCCGGGGCGCATGAGCTCGGTGATCAGCCGCTCGGCCTCGCCCGTCCGTCCCTCGGCCCGGAGCGACTCCGCCAGCATGTGGGTCGCGTACTGGCGGTGGTCGGGGTGGGGCGCGAGTGACCGCAGGACCTCCAACAGGTCCCGCGCCGCCTGAGGGCTCGTGGAACCCAGTTCCTGCGCCGTGTTCAGGAGGATCTCCCCCGCCTCGTCGGGGGCCGCCGCCAGGTCGTCCAGGTACCGCTGGGGCAGGTCCAGCTCGAAGAGGGCCCCCACCAGTTCCGGAGGGAGTGGGGACGGGGGTGCGCTGTCGGTCATGACCCCAGGTTAGGAGCGCCCGGGATGTGCCCAGACCGGCTGCCTGCCCCGTTTCGCTCCCCGGAGTGGCGGGGCCCTCCCTATGCGCGGCGGCCGGGAGGGGCGCCGGATCCGGGTTCCGTGACGGTGCGCCGCGGTTACCGGGGGGCCGACTCGCGCTGCACCGGCCCGAAGGCGTGGTCCTCCCACTGCTCGCCGCCGGGGCGGGCGGGCGACCGGGGAGGGGCGGCCTCCGACCCGCGACCTCCGCGCGGTGCGGCGGGCGTGGTCGGAGGCGCCTCAGGGCAGTGTCATTCGCAGCAGGCGCAGCACTGGCAGCACTGGCAGACGCTGCAGCACTCGCAGTAGTCGCACCAGGAGCGGCGCTCCTTCCCGGACCAGGGACCGGGGTGGGGGTCGCGGCAGCAGAACTGGCACGTGCCGCACATGAACAGCGCCACCGCGCACCCGGAGAAGAACCCGCGTGTCTTGGGCGGGTTGCCGAACGAAGGGGTGTCGCAGGAGCAGGAGTCGCAGCACCCGCCCTTGCCGCCCCCGTTTCCACCCGAGCCCGAGCCGTGGTCGTGGTCGCCGTGGTGGTGGTCTCCCCTGTGCCCGGGGGTTTCCACGCCGTAGGCGTCGTGCGGGCCGTGGGAGTAGGGAGGCTGGGGGTGGTGGGGACCCTGCGGGTTCTGCGGGTTCTGGGGGCCGTAGGGCTGGTGCGGTCCTTGGGGGTAGTGGGGCCCCTGGGGCTGGTGCGGCCCCTGCGGGTAGTGCGGGCCCTGGGGCTGGTGGGGGCCGTGCGGGTGGTGGGCGTGGCCCGGACCCGGGGTGCGGTGTCCCGCCTGGGCGAAGACGCGGTCGACGGAGCGGCCGAGTTCGCGCACCAGGAGGGCGCGGACCAGCCGGTCGTCGGTGAACTCCGCCTCGTCCAGGGCCAGACGGACGCCCAGGACGGCCCCGTCGCACAGTTCGCGGGCGCGGTCGAGGCCGGTTCCGGTCGCGGTGAGCGGGTTCCAGGCGCCGCGCACACCATCCTCCTCCCGGTCCTCGACCGCGTCCAGCAGGTGGGCGATGCGGCCGAAGAGGCGGCCCGCCTCGCGCAGCGGGGCCGCGTTGGCGGGGCGGTCGGCGAGGAGCGCGGTGTGAGCGAACGCCTCGGCGGTGGCCTCCTCGGTCGGGGCGGTGACCGTGAGGACGTCGGTGCCCTCCCCGGCGGCGAGTTCGACCTCGCGCTGCCGGTCGATCACCGCGACGAGCCCGGCGCCGTCGAAGCCGAGCCGGTCACCCGCCTCCGTGGCCCCGTTCCGCCAGCGCGCGGCCACCCGTCCCGCGATCGAGCGGACGCCGCGACGGCCGTAGAGGCCGTCGGCGTCCTCGATGTGGTCGGTGATCTTGGCGGAGGCCAGCATCAGGGACACCGCCGCGGCCAGGTAAGCGCCGGAGCCGTTGGCGGCACGGGCGCCGCGCATGCCGCGCAGGGGGCAGCGCCCCGCCGCGCGGGTGTCGGCCTCGGCCTCGGACTGGGCGGCCGTCAGGACCGACACGACCAGGCCGTCGTAGTTGGTGGCGATCCGGGAGGCCTGCCCGTGGTCGTCGCGCAGGGCCAGACACAGCCCGCACATGTGGGACATCCATTCCTCGGCGAGCCCGTCCGGCAGGGAGTGCCGGCAGGGGCGCAGGATTCCGAACACGAACCGCTCCTCATCCTCGTACGCGACGATCTCGCGTTGACGACGGGGTTCGACGCTCGAAGCGGCCGAAGGGTTCTCGGAAGAACCGTGCGGGGTGGTGCTCCTGTGGTGCGGGAGGCGTGTCGGGCGCGGTACGCCCCGGCCGGAGCGGTCACGCGCCCGACGCATCTCCCCACGGCGCCCCTCGCGGCATCGGCGTTCAGCCGCAGTCGGTCCCGTTCCTGTGACCGTTGTCGCCGCCGATGTAGCCGAACCAGTCGACACAGGTACCGGCCGTGTGGAGGTACACCGGTCCCGCGTAGGCGGCGTGGTGGCCGGAGTGGTAAACGGCGTGACGCGGGTCGTCCGGCGTCCGTTTCAGGCCGACCACCGTTTCCACGGGCTCACCGGGGGTGGCGCGCACCGTGACGGCGCAGTGGTGGCCGGTGTGGTTGTTGTGGGCCAGGAAGGTGGTGCCGGAGTTTCCGATCGCCACCTGATCGACGACCTCGTAGCCGATTCCGCAGGCACCGTTGTACTCCCCGGCTGCGGCGTGTGCGGGCGAGGCCGCCAGGGCCCCCGAGGCCAGAGCCAGGCCGAGAGCGGCGACGGCGCCGACCGCACGCAGTACGTTCATGTCATCCCTTCGCATCGTTCGCGCCCACGCGGGAACCAGAAGGGACACTTCCGCCATTCGCTTATGGGCGCCTTTGTTTTCCCTCACATCCTATTCCGAAACCGACTTCACACGCGGCGACATACCCATCCCCGTTCTATTCGGGCTACCATTCCTGAAAATTTCCGACAGAACTCAAATATCAGGAATAACGTATTTTTCGACCATAGACGGACGAGGCGGATCGACGCCCGTCCCGGGCCCGCACGCCCCGGGCGCTTCGTGGCGAGAGGCCCGTGCGGGCCGGTCGGCGCTCCGCGAAGGCTCGCCGCACAGCGGAGCATCGCAGCGCAACGGGACCCCGCACCGGGATCACCCGGCCGGACCCACGGTGCCCTCGTCCCGTTCGCTCCGCCCGTTCCCGTGACGGCTGTCGCGCCGCGGGGCGGGCGGATCGGGGCGGTGGCGGGGGTGCCGTCCCCCCGGTCGGGCAGGGGGCGTCAGAACAGGGAGGCGATCCGGTCGCCGAGGAGGGCGAGCAGCTCCAGGGTGCCCAGGTCGAACCGCGCACCCGCCTCCAGGCCGGTGGCGAGGCACGCGACCAGGAGGACCAGCACCAGGACACGGGAGGGCCACCGTCGGGTACGGGGGGCTCCGAAGGCGTCGTCGTCCTCCTCGTCCTCGGAGTCCAGCCAGGGGCGGTCGAGACGGGCGACGTCGCGCCGCAGATCCTGGACCTCCGCGTGGTAGTGGTCGCGTTCCTCGCGTACCCGTCGCAGTTCGCCGCGCTCGGCCCGGACGGCGGCACGGGCGTCGACCACGTCGACACGGGCGCCCTCGGGGCCCCGACGGGAGTGCCAGCGCTCCAGGCGGGCCAGGGGCAGGTCGGCGTACTGGGTGGGCCAGTGGTCGTCGGAGGCCCCCTCGTCGTAGGGGTCGTCGTGGTCGGGCTCCGTCTCGGCCGCGTAGTCGAGGGGTTCCTCGCCGTCGGCCCCGTGTTCCTCCTCGTCGGCCGGGGCGCCCCAGAGCGGTGGGGCGTCGGCCGGGACGCGTGTCTCGGGAGCCGGGGTGGGCACGGGAGCGGAGAAGGTGTCGGGGAGGCCGTCGGCCGGGGGGTCGCGGCGGTCGGCGGGGGACGCGGCGATCGTCCACTCGTGCGTCTCCCGGGCCTCCGGAGCATCGGGGACCTCGGGCTCCTCCACCGGTTCGGGGGCCGTGGCGGGCTCGGCCGCCAATCGGCGCCGGGCGGCCCTGGCGTCCCGGTCGGCGGCCCTGCGCAGGGTACGGCCGAACATGCGGGGGCGCCCGGCGACCGGGGTCGGGTCGTCGGTGACGATCTCGTCCGCCCCGTGGAACGCGTGCCATTCCGGTGGGTCGAGGAGGCCCTGCAGGTCACGCTGCGCGTGGGGCTCCGGGGCGTCGAAGATGCTCGGCCCGCGTGTGCTTCCGTCCGGGGACTCCGGTCCTTCCTCCTCCTGCCAGAGGGTGTCCAGGGACTCCGGTTCCTCGTGCGCGGGGGCGATCCGCGGCCTGCGGGACACGGAGGGTGCGTCCGTCGCGCCGCCGCCCCTGCCCTCGGGCTCGGGCTCCTCCGGCAGGGGTTGAGGCTCCGAACCGGTGACGGGCCAGAGCGCCTCGTTGGACCGGCCCGGCGGGGTTGCGCCGCCCGACTCGTGAGCCGACGCGGTGTCCGCCCCCCGGTCCGTCCCACTGTCAGGCCCGCGGTCGGTCCCTTCGGCGGAGGGCCGCACTCGCCCGTCCCCGAGCCCCGTGTCCGACGCACGGGAGATCTCCTCTGCGAATCCCCGCAGCGACCCCTGTCCGAGCCGGGCGGCCGGAGGCGGCGGGACGGCGCCGGGGCGGCCGCGGGGCGGCCTGGGGTCGGAGGGCGGGCGGGGCCCGGTCTCCTCCTCACCGGGGGCCTCGGCCTCGGGAAGGTCGGGGAGGTCCTGCTCGTCCGTGCCGAACGCGAGAGCCCGGCTCCGGCGGTCGTCGGGGTTCGGGTCCGCTCCCCGGGCCGGTCCGCTCCCGTGGCCCGTGTCCGCGTCCGGCAGCGCCTCGGCCTCGGGGACGTCCTCCACGTCGAAGGCCGGGTCGAAGTCCGGATCGAAGGCGGTGTCGTCGAATGCCCCCTTCCCGAGACGTCGGCCCGTGCCGTCGGCGTCCGCCGCCTCGTCGCGGACCCCGCCTGTCCGTGCGGACCCGGGCTCCGGTTCGCCGTGTGCCACGGCGGCCTCGCCGACGCCGGACGCCTCTGCGGCAGGAGGCTCCGCTCCGGTCCCGGGGAACGCGGGTGGCCAGGGGTCGGTATCGGTCCCGGGGAAAGCGGGGGGCCAGGGGTCGATGCCGGTCCCGGGGGTCCAGGGGTCGTTGTCGAGGCCGGAGTTCCGCTCGGCCCCGGGGCCGCCGCCGGTCTCGAGGACGGTACCGGCCGAGGCCGCGCGGGGGCGCGGGTCGAGCCAGTCCGAGAGCAGGTCGCGGCGGTCGGCGAAGGTGGGCGCGGCGGGGACCCCCCGCTCGGCCAGGTGGGCGGCGAGTGCGTCTCCCCCCTCGTCACGGAGGACGGCCACCAGGCCCTCGGCGGTCCTGCGGTGCTCGGAGGGCGGCGGGTTCAGGAAGGGCGGCGAGCCCTCGGCGGGGGGCGGGCCGAAGGCCAGGTGCTGGCCGTCTGCGGTGCCGAGCACGGGGTCGTAGGTGGAGAACGACCAGCTCCACCCGGCCGCCGGGATCGCCCGGGGCGGGGTGAGCACGTCGTGCAGCGCCCGGTGCATCCCCCACAGGAAACGCAGCTGGACCGCCTGCCAGAGGTCGGCGCGCTCCGGCGCCAGGGCGATGTGGACGGGCAGGTCGGGTCTTGCCAGGGCTGCGGCGACCGCTCCGACCAGGAGGGGTTCGCGGTCCACCACGGTTTCGGCCGCGTGCCGGTCGCGGGTGCGCACGGCTCCGGGGGCGGCGGTCCGCTCCCAGGGTTCCGGGGTGGGAAGGGTGTCCATGGCGGCCCAGCCGGGGGCCGGCGGGCGGCGTTGCGCGGGCCGGGTGTTGGGGTTCTCGTGCAGTGCCAGGATGCGCGGCAGGGTCAGCCCGTATCCCGGGCCGACGATCGCCCAGGCGTGGGCGGAGCGGACGTCGCCGGGCCATCGGTAGACCAGGGCGGCCTGACCGTCGGGGTAGGCGTGCGCCCACAGGGTCTCGGGGTAGTCGGCGGGGTCGGCGTCGGGCAGGGCGGACCGGTAGTCGGCGGTGAGCGCGGGCACGAGCCGGTCGCGCCATGAGCGCAGCACGGGCTGCTCGGACTCGGGGAGGGAGGAGGAGGCCGGCCCGGGGCCGACCCTGCCGAGGAGGGTGGGTTCGGCCCAGGCGAAGTGGATCTGGTGGTACGTACTCTCGGGCAAGTCGCCCCTCCCACGGGTTCGCGGACCGAGGCGGCGCGGCCGCCCCGCCGCCACTAGGGAAGGTATCCGGTCATAGCTCGGGGAAAACCGCAGACACAGTTTTATGGGCACTTATGCGTACTTTGCCCTGAACTACCTGTCCGGCCCCGGCCACCCGCGGCCTCCCCTGCGGACCACCGCACAGCCTGCCCCGGAGCGACCACCGCGTCCCGGAGGCCACGGGCTCGACCGTCGCACCCAGGCAGGACATCCGTACAGTGCGGCGCTTGCGGCACAACGTGTACTCGAAGGCGGGCAGAACGAACCGACCAGAGGCGACGCCGAGACAGTGACGAGGGACCGGTACGGCGGATCGCCGGGAGATCGGGGCACGGCGACAGGATGCGCCACTGATCGTGCGTTCTGAACATCCGGGAGTGCGTGGCTTGTGGAGTCGAGTGCCCGGAACGAGCACGGCAGCTCTCTTCAGGTCTCTTCCTCGTACAGCGGTACTGGCGCCTACGGCTGGGTGTTCCAAGAAATGACGGTCAGGTCGCAGGCGAGGACGGACCGGGCCGGAATCCGGGTCGAGTCTTCGGGTTCGACCCAGGTGGCGGCGCCCTCAGGCGACCATCGAAACACCCACTAAATTACCAAATTAGACAAAACCACATATTGGGGACAGGCAAATGTGATCACGGACATTCTTGCGGTCACCTTGATAGGACGATCGGGCCTTCTCGACCCCCTCTCGAATTCACTCTCCTCAGGCCCGACCAAAAATCACAGAACACCGGCGCCACTCACCCCTGAGATCTAAGATCAATTCCCCCTCCACCCCGAGCAGCCGCCACTGGAGCGATGCATGGCCCCACAGCCTCCCCCCGACAGCACCGAGGGAGCAACGTCCTCCGTCCCACCCGTCGACACCGCCTCCTACACCCGCAGCGAGGCCACCCGCCTACTGTGCGCGGGAGCCTACCTCGACACCGGCTTCCGAGCGACTGCCATCACCGAGCTCATCGAACGCACGGTCCCCCCGTCCCTGGGCTTCGACGCCGCAGTCGTGCTCCGACACTGCCTGCGGGCCAGGGACCTGGATGTGAAAGCCGCAGGCCTGGTCCTGGCCGTCCTGGTGGCCGGGATCCTGGCGGCCCTGCTCGGAATCACTGCCTGGGAGAACCCGGCCGCCATGCAGATGGGGCAGTACGCACTAGCCTCCCTCGGCCTGTTCGTCCTCGCGGGTCTGCTCGCCCGGGGGAGACAGGCCCTTCGGGGCCAGAGCGAATCACCCCTGGCGGCGGGCAGCGGGGGCGCCACCGATCCGGTCGGCCGGGCCCACCGCCTGCTCGCCCTGCCCCTGGGACTCTTCAACGTGGCACTGCTCGTGCTGTGGATCGTGCCCGCGTGGTTGCTTCTCTGGAACGGCCACGTCCTCGCGGCCACAGCCGTCCTGTCCCCACCGGTGCTTCTCCTCGCGATCGGTGTGTGGCACCTGCTCGCCCTCTCCCGGATCCTGTGCACGGAACTGGCCCGCCACTCCTTCACCGGCAAGACCCCGGGCCCCCTTCCGGCCCCGTTCGCAGAGCGACGCGCGGGCACACTGGCCGCGATCGGCAAGGAGCAGTTCTCCCGCCTCGTCCTCTACAACGAGGACGAGCCCTTCCTCGGCGCCGGCAAGTCCTACCGGCCCTGGTCGCTGGCCCTGGAACTCGAACGCCGCTCCGGCGACGCGGACGGCGCCGAGCCGCTGGACGGCCGCCGCGTCCTCGACCTCATCACCCCGCAGCTGGCGAAACTCGCCGAAGCCTCCTCCCGGACCAGCAGGGACCGCCTCAAGGACCTGGAGCTGCAGGAGTGCGTCTTCCTCCCCGCCGGCCTCCCCACGGGTGCACGACGCGCCGGTCTTCTCTACGAGGACGGCAACGTCCGCGCACACCTCGACGAAGCCGCGGGAGAAGGCGCCGAGCAGAGGCGACACTTTCTGCGGATCAGGGTGGGCGGTTGGGAGGAGGAAGTGGTCACCACCGTCTTCGTGCGGGTGCACACCCAGGGCGACCTCCTCATCCTGGAGGTGCTGCCCTACGTACTGCCACCGCTGCGGAGCAACTTCCACGAGGTGGACACCTTCACCGAGCAGTCGACCCGTTTCCGGCTGTCGACCCTGGTGACCGCGCCCGCGGTGACGGTGTCCGTCCTGGCCTGCGGGGCGAGCACCCTCAAGGCGTGGTGGTGCGAATGGCGCGGGCTCGCAGGCGGGGAGACTCCGCAGGCTCCCCGGGTCAGCATCCGCGAGTTGGGCTCGCGCGACACCCGGTCGATGTTCCAGGAGATGGACGTCAACCGGTACGTCAGGACCATCCAGGACCGCATCACCTCCGGGGCTCAGCAGGCCTTGGCCGAAGCGGGCTACAGGACCGAGGAGTTCCAACGGCAGGTCGTGAACATCAGCCGCGGAGGCGTGTTCATCGGCGGTTCCATGAACGGATCGATCGCCACCGGTGCCGGTGCGCAGGCCGTCACCGTCACTGATCAGACGGTCAAGGACAAGGAGAAGAAGTAGCACCATGACCCACGACGAGGACACCGCACCGGCCGCAGGCTCGGTCTCCATCGGCGGCTCGCTGCACGGCGGCGCCGTCTCCACCGGCACGGGCGGCTCCGCCGAGGCCTCCGCCCCCGCGGAGCCCGGCCTCCGGGAGGAACCCCGCTCCTCCACCCCGGTCGCACTCCCCCGGGGAGCGGTCGGGAACCGCGCCCCGGGCTCCGTCACCATCGGCGGCGACGCCCGGGGAGTGGCGATCTCCACCGGCGACCACGGGACCGCGCGCTTCGAGGCCTCTGACGACGCCGTACAGGACGAGCGCTACCGGGACCTGCTGGAGCAGGTCCGCCTGCTGCGTCAGCAGCTTCCCCTGTTCGCCGGCGCGGAAGGGGTCACCGAGGTGGAGGCCGAACTGGTCGAGGCGGAGGAGGAGATCACTCGGACCGGCGCGGCAGCCCCGGGCCTGCTGCGCAGCCTGTGGGAGCGGCTGGAGCAGGCGAACACCGCTCTGGGTGCGCTGGCCTCGGCGAGCGCCCTGGCCGAGACGGTGCGACAGCTCACGGGTTGAGGGGGGACCATGCCCGATTCCACTGGCGCGCGCTGGGACGCCGACCAGCAACGCTGGGCCGAAGGGGCTCGTCCGGGACCTGCTGGGCTCGGGACGCCGCCGCAGCCGAACATACCGGCCCTGGTGCTGGTGTCCCTGGTCGTCCTGCTCGTTGTGGTGGCGGTCGGCATCCGGGTGGGCGCCTCCGCCGAGAACGGCTCCCCCACCGCAGACGGGGCCGGTTCCACGGATCCCTCCGACGAGGCGCCGTCCGGAGAACCGACCGGGGGCGGGTGTGAGAGCGGCTCGGTCGGCGGTCACTGCGACGCCGAGGAGGACCAGGAGGGCTTCGGGAACCGGGAGGCGGCGGAGGAGGACCTGGAGGGGGAGCCCCCTGAGGAGGAAGAGGCCCCGGCGCCCGACGGGTACGAGCTCCGCACGGACTCCAACGGGTTCGAGCTCCACGTCCCCGAGGGATGGCAGCGCGAGGACGAAGGACCGCCGGAGGGCGTCTTCTATCTCCAGGACGGTCGACGTGACCTCATCCAGATCGCCGGATTCGAAGGGGCGCACGACTCCCCTCAGGAGGCCATGGACGCCCTGGAATCCGGGGTGCGGGGCAACGCGGGGTTCTTCAGCTACGAGCAGGACTACCTGGGCGGGGAGTCGCTGGCCGTGGAACTCAACTACGTCTACGACCACAGCGAGCTCGGCACCCGAGACGTGTACGCGCGCACCTTCCTCGGCGGGGACGGCGAGGTCTACGCGGTGTTGGCCGCCGGATCGGACGACGACTGGCAGCTCACCCAGGAGCGCTATCAGACTGCCGCTGACTCGTTCTGCGTGACCGGATACGACTGCCCCTGACCTGGACGTCCCACCCCTGGGCGTCGCTCGCCTTCCGGACGGGGCACGCCCGGAGCGACCACCGCGCCCCGGAGGCCCGTGGCCTCCGGGACGCGGTGCGTCGGGCCGTGCCCCGGCGCCGCACCGGGCGGCGCCGGCGGTCGGGGCGGCGGCCTACCCGGCGTCCGCCAGACGGCCCCACTGGTCCGCGCTGAGCGTCAGGTCGGTCGCCTCGATCGCCTCGTTCAGCTGGTCCAGGCTGCTCACCCCGACCAGCGGCACGACGCGCGGGTCGCTGTCCATCAACCAGGCCAGAACGACCTGGTTGCGGGTGGCGCCGGTCTCCCGGGCGACCTCGTCCAGGACCGCCAGGCGCGCGGGGGTGCCCGGGTGGTCGTAGACCGGGTCCAGCTCGGCGGCCTTCTCCGGCCTCGTGTAGGCGCCCCAGAGCAGGGACGTGTAGGCGACGAGTGTGTGCTCCCGCCCCTCGGCCGCCTCCTCCCGGACGAAGTCGAGGAGTTCGGGCGTGACGTGCATGTGCCCCGTGGATTCGAGGGGCCGGTCGAACCGCGGCTGGAGGTAGCTGTACCGGTACTGGAGCACCCGCGGGCGCGGCCAGCCGTTGGCCTCGGTGACGGCGCGGGCCCTCTCCAGCCGCCAGGCCCGGTGGTTGGACAGGCCCAGGTCGGTGACCGCGCCGTCGGCGACGAGCTTGGCGAACGCGCCGAGGGTCTCGGTCAGCGGGACCGTGCGGTCCTCATTGTGGGCGTAGAGCACGTCCAGCCGTTCCACGCCCAGGCGCTCGCGGCTGCGCTCCGCGGCCGTGGCGACGGCCGCGGCCGACAGCCCCTCCTTCGTCTCCAGGCCCGTGCCGGGCACGGTGGGCTGCGCCCCGAGCTTGGTCGCGATCACGACCTCGTCGGTGATGCCCCGCTCCCTGCGCCACCTGCCCAGGAAGGTCTCGCTCTCGTGCCCCTCGAAACCCTCCACCCAGAACTGGTAGCAGTCGGCGGTGTCCACGAAGGTGCCCCCGGCCTCGACGAAGCGGTCGAGGAGCGCGGCGGAGGTGGCGTCGTCGGTCTGGCTCCCGAACTTCATCGCGCCCAGGCAGAGGGCGCTGACACGGCGGTCGCCGATGGTGGTGTGGCGCATCAGATGGTCTCCTCGACCCGTTCGGGGGTGCGCTCGGCCAAGACGCCGAGGTAGTAGTCGATCTTGTGCTGGATGACGGACTGGCGCTCGCGCAGCTCGGCGATGCGCTCGTCCAGCCGGCCCTGGTGGCTCTGGAGCACGTCCAGGCGGTCGGGGACGGTGTGGTCCCCGGCGCGGACCAGTTCGGCGAATTCGCGCAGGCGGGCGATGGGCATGTCCGTGTCGCGCAGGCACCTGACCAGGTGGAGGAGTTCCACGTCGTCGGTCCTGTAGCGGCGGTGCCCGCTGGGTGAGCGCTCCACCCGGCGGAGGAGGCCCGCCTTCTCGTAGTAGCGCAGCGTGTCCAGGGTCAGTTCGAACCTCTCGGCGACCTCACCCGGCGTGTAGTAGTCCCTCATGCAGAGAAGCATGGGACCTGGAGTGCGCTCCAGGTCAAGGGTTTCGGGTGGATTGCCGGAAAGTTCCCGGTCGGGCGACCCCGCCGCCCGCGGCGCTCAGTCCCGCCCGCCCCTGATGGCGCCGACCACGGCGTCGGTGAGGTCGTCGATGATCTCCTGTTCGCCGACCTCGGGATGCTCCAGCCACCACTCCCCGGCGGCCTGCACCATGCCGACCACGGCGTGCGCCACGATCTGGGAGCGCAGCCGGCTGCCGACCCGCGTCTCGGTGAGGAGCTGCTCGGCGAGTTCCTCACCCAGACGGCGCACCATCATGCCGAGGTCGCCGCGCATGCGTGAGTCCTCGGCCGTGGCCCGGTCCATGAGGAACCGGTAGAGGTTGAGGTTCTGGGAGATCATCGACAGGTACGCGCCGACGGTGGCCCTCGCCCTGACCTCGAACCGGGTGTGCTGGTGCAGCTCCTCGCGGATGCGCTCGATGAGCGGGTCGACGTGGCGCTGGGCGAGCGCCCGGTACAGGCCGCCCTTGTCGCCGAAGTGGCGGTAGAGGATCGGCTTGCTGATCCCGGCCTCCGCCGCGATGGCCAGCATCGACGCGTCGGGGCCGTCGCGCTGGATCACCCGGTCGGCGGCGTCCAGGATGGCGCGGCGCCGCTCGGGGTCGCGTCCCCGCCCTCCGCGCCCCCCGCGCGCCGTGGGGGCCTCCGCGGGCGTGCCGGGGGCGTCGGTGCTGTCGGTCGGCGCGGTCGGGCGCGGGTGTTCGAGTGCCACAAGGGTTCACGGTAGCGGTTCCGCGAGGTGGGGCGTCGGATCGGCGGGTCCCCGGATCAGGGCTGGAGGGCGATCCAGGTGGCGGCGGCGCGGGCGAGGGTCCTGCCGGTGTCGTCGAAGAGGGCGCTGGTGGTGTGGATCTTGCGACCGTCGACCGACGCCAGGTGGCCCATCACGACGTGGGTGCTCCCGATCCGTGGCGCCTCGGCGACCTGAACCGTGAACCGTCCGAGCACGGCGGGGCGGCCGGCCACGTCGCTGGACCAGCCGCCGGGGCAGTCCAGGGCCGCCCATACCTGGGGCAGCGGCGCGGTGCCGGTCCCGTCGTCCAGTCCGGGGAGCGGGGTCCAGGTGCAGGCGACGGTGTTCCCGGCCCCGTCGGGGCCGGCGCCCGGGCGCACGGAGCCGGCGAACAGGCGGAGGCCGTCGCCCTCGGCCCGCTCGGGGCCGCAGCTGTAGCAGCGCGGGAAGGGGTGGTCGGCGAGCCCGGGGTAGCGGTGTTCGGCCTCCCGGGCCTCGGCGACGCCGACCGGGCCGCCGGGCACGACGGGGGATACGGGACCGCCGGGGAGGTCGACGACCCGGGCCTCGGCGACCAGGTGGCTCCGCTCCGCCTCCCCCGTGGCCGGGTCGGTGAGGCGGAGCCCGGTGGCGGGGTCGCCCTCCACCGTCAGCGGGTGGTCCAGGGGCGGAGGAGTGCGCAGGGTGACCTGGACGGCGGGCCCGCCGACAGCGGTGAGCCGTGTGGCGAGCAGGCCGGCGGTGTAGCCGCCGTTGCCCGATCCGTCGGGCCCGTTGTAGGCCGCGGGGATGGTGATGGTGGGGGCGCCGTTGCCCGTGGTCGCGTTCATGACGCCAGGGTAGACGTCGGATGTTTCGCTCCGCCAGGGTGCTCCCCGCCGGAGCTCCGCGAGCACGGGGACCGCTCCTCCCGGAGCCACCGCCCCTCGTCCGCGGGTTCCCGGGGGCGCCGGCCGTCCGGGGCGGAGGCCCCGGACAGCGGGGGTCACCGAACCGGCAGGCCGGTGACGGCTCGGCCGATGATGAGCTTCTGGATCTCGCTCGCACCCTCGAAGATCGTGAAGATGGTGGCGTCGCGGTGCCAGCGCTCCACCGGGTAGTCGCGCGTGTAGCCGTTCCCCCCGAGGATGCGCAGGGCGTTCTGGGTGACGAAGGTGGCGGTCTCCGAGGCGTAGAGCTTGCTCATGGAGCCCTCCGCGTTCGTGAAGTCCTTGCCGTTGCGGGCCATCCAGGCGGCGCGCCACACCAGCAGGCGCGCGGCGTCGATCCTGGTGGCCATGTCCGCGAGGAGGAAGGCCACGCCCTGGTTGTCGCCGATCGGGCGGCCGAACTGCTCGCGCTGGGTGGAGTAGTCGCGGGCGTACTCGTAGGCTGCGCGCGCGGTGCCGACCGCCATCACGCCGACGCTCGGCCGGGACGCCTCGAAGGTCTTCATGGCGGCCTGGCCCTTGGAGCTGCGTCCCTCCCGGGCACGGGCGAGCCGCTCGTCGAGCTTGTCCTTGCCTCCCAGCAGGCACGAACCGGGGACCCGGACGTCGTCCAGGACGACCTCGGCGGTGTGGGAGGCGCGGATGCCGTGCTTCTTGAACTTCTGGCCCTGGGAGAGGCCGGGGGTGTTCGGGGGCACGATGAAGGAGGCCTGCCCGCGGGAGCCGAACTCAGGCTCGACGGAGGCGACGACGACGTGGACGTCGGCGATGCCGCCGTTGGTCGCCCATGTCTTGACGCCGTTCAGGACCCACTCGTCCTTGGCCTGGTCGTAGACGGCGCGTGTTCTGATCGCCGAGACGTCGGAACCGGCGTCGGGCTCGGAGGAGCAGAACGCGCCGAGTTTGACGTCGTCGGCGCTGCCGAACATCTGCGGGACCCACTCGAAGAGCTGCTCCTGGGTGCCGGTGGAGGCCACGGACACGGCGGCCAGCCCGGTGCCGGTGATGGACAGGGCGATACCGGGGTCGCCCCAGTAGAGCTCCTCGAAGGCGACGGGGATGCCGAGGCCGCTCGGTTCCAGCCACTGGTTGGCGAAGAAGTCGAGGGAGTACAGGCCGATCTTGGCCGCTTCCTGGATGATCGGCCAGGGGGTCTCCTCGCGTTCGTCCCACTCGGCGGCGGCGGGGCGGATGACGTCGGCGGCGAACCCGTGCGCCCAGTCCCGGACATCGCGGACGTCCTCGCTCAGTTCCAGGCTGAAGGCGGGTGCGGTGGCCTCACTCATGCGCTTACATCCTTCGTCGGCCCCTCCGGGGGCGGAGGGACGGCCAATACGTGTTACCAACGGTAACAGCAGGATCTGTCAGGCACAATCGCCGACCGCGCACCGACCCCCGCCACCCGGCCGCACCGACGAGGAGGGGCCGGGACACCCGCCCCGGCCCCTCACCTTCCTCCGTCTCCCGCTCCGGGGCCGTCAGGCCCGCTCGTCCCCGCTGTGCTTCTCCAGGAACGTGTAGACGTCGTGCTCGTCCACACCCGGGAAGGTGCCCGAGGGCAGGGCCGACAGCACGTGCGAGTGGGCGCGGGCCGAGGGCCACACGTTGCCCTCCCAGCGCGCGGCCAGGGCCGCGGGGGGACGCACGCAGCACTCGCCGGTCGGGCAGTTGGACTGGGTCCGGTTGGTGGTCTCGCGCCCGCGGAACCAGCGCGACTCCTTGTAGGGCACGCCCAGGGTGATGGCGAAGTTGCGCTCGCGGCTCGGGTCCACGTGGGCCACGCACCAGTGGGTGCCGTTGGGCTTGTCGGTGTACTGGTAGTAGATCGAGTAGCGGTCGGGGGAGGCGAACACCTGGCGCCCCGACCACTGGCGGCACATGCGCTGGCCCTCGATGGCCCCGGTCTCGTCGGTGGGGAAGACCAGGCCGTCGTTCTCGTAGGCCTTGTAGATGATGCCGGTCTCGTCGTTGCGGATGAAGTGGCAGACCAGGTCCAGGTGCCGGTGGGCCAGGTTGGTGAACCGGTGGGCCGCCATCTCGTAGGAGACCGAGTAGACGTCGCGCAGGTCCTCCACCGAGAGGTCGCGGGCGTGCTTGGCCTCCTGGAGGTAGGTGACCGCGGTGCTCTCGGGGATGAGGACCGCGGCCGCGAAGTAGTTGGCCTCGACCCGCTGGCGCAGGAAGTCGCCGAAGTCCCGGGGCTGGCCGTGGCCGAGGACGACGTGGCCGAGGGTCTGGAGGAGGATCGTGCGCGGGCTGTGCATACCCAGCGTGGTCTCGCGCTTGAGGTAGATCCGCCGGTTGACGTGGTCGGTGAGGGAGCGCACGGAGCGGGGCAGGTCCTGCACGTACCTGAGGCTGAACCCGTGGTGCGTCGCGATCGCGAGGATCTGCCCCTGGGAGAGGGCGCCCGCGGTGTAGTTGACGGCGTCCAGGGTCTCGGTGGCCGCCTTCTCGATCTGCTCGAAGTAGTTGCCGCGCTCGCGCATCTGGCGGCGCAGGTCGGCGTTGGCCCGCCTGGCCTCCTCGGGGCTGGCCGTGGGCTTGGCGTGGCGCCTCTTGAGCTCGTCGTACAGGCCGACGATGTGTTCGAGCACGTCGTTGGGGACCCTCTTGCCGACCTTGAGGTGCGGCAGGTTGAGCTCCTGGTAGAGGGAGTCGCGCTGCGCCTCCTCCACGGAGATCTCCAGCTGCGCCCGGCGGCTCGGCGGCTGCTTGGAGAGGAGTTCCTCGACGGAGACGCCGAGCGCGGACGCCAGCGAGGTGAGGAGGGAGAGCTTGGGCTCGCGCTTGCCGTTCTCCAGGAGGGAGAGCTGGGAGGGCGCCCTGCCGACGCGTTCTCCCAGGTCGGAGAGGGTCAGACCGCGTGCGCGCCGCAGGTGGCGGAGCCGCTGACCAAAGGTGACGAGATCTAGGTCACCTGTCAAAGACGGTATTTCTTCAGCACCAAAGTACGCCATGGGTTCATCTTACGGAAAGAATCGCTGATCTTCGCACGATTTCACGTGGAAAAGCTCTGGATCTTCGCCAAGAATCATAGTTACCGGCGGGGAACATACGCCCAGGGCTCACCCCCTGGCCCTGGCAGGACCTCCCCTCGACCGGTGCGGACACCTTGGGGACTACACGTAAGGCGGGAACGAACATGAGCACCAGCGCTCGACGACAGGAAGCCAGCGCCGAACTCCAGCGCGACTGGGAGACCGACTCCCGGTGGGCCGGTATCGAGCGCACCTACTCCGCTGACGACGTGGTCAGGCTCCGCGGTTCGGTCACCGAGGAGCACACCCTGGCCCGCCGCGGCGCCGAACGCCTCTGGGACCTGCTCCACACCGAGGACTACGTCAACACCCTCGGCGCCCTCACCGGCAACCAGGCGGTCCAGCAGGTCCGCGCCGGGCTGAAGGCCATCTACCTCTCCGGATGGCAGGTCGCCGCCGACGCGAACCTCTCCGGCAGCACCTACCCGGACCAGAGCCTCTACCCGGCCAACTCGGTCCCGGCCGTGGTCCGCCGCATCAACAACGCGCTGCTGCGCGCCGACCAGATCACCTGGTCCGAGGGCGACGACACCGCGCCCGAGTGGCTCGCCCCGATCGTGGCGGACGCCGAGGCCGGCTTCGGCGGTGTCCTCAACGCCTACGAGCTGATGAAGGGCATGATCGCCTCCGGTGCGGCCGGCGTGCACTGGGAGGACCAGCTGGCCTCCGAGAAGAAGTGCGGCCACCTGGGCGGGAAGGTCCTCATCCCGACCGGCCAGCACGTCAAGACCCTCAACGCCGCCCGCCTGGCCGCGGACGTCGCCGGTGTCCCCTCCCTCGTCATCGCGCGGACCGACGCCCAGGCCGCGACCCTGATCACGAGCGACATCGACGAGCGCGACCAGCCCTTCGTCACCGGCGAGCGCACCGCCGAGGGCTTCTACCGCTTCCGCAACGGCGTGGACGCCTGTGTCGCCCGCGGCCTGGCCTACGCCCCGCACTCCGACCTGCTCTGGATGGAGACCGCGACCCCCGACCTGGAGGTCGCCCGCGACTTCGCCGAGCGCATCAAGGCGGAGCACCCGGACCAGATGCTGGCCTACAACTGCTCGCCGTCCTTCAACTGGAAGCGGCACCTGGACGACGCGACCATCGCGAAGTTCCAGCGCGAGCTGGGCCACATGGGCTACAAGTTCCAGTTCATCACCCTGGCGGGCTTCCACTCGCTCAACCACTCGATGTTCAACCTGGCCAAGGGCTACGCCCGGAACGGGATGACGTCGTACGTCGAGCTCCAGGAGGCCGAGTTCGCGTCCGAGGCCGACGGCTACACCGCCACCCGCCACCAGCGCGAGGTCGGCACCGGCTACTTCGACGCGATCAGCACAACCATCTCACCTGAGGCCAGCACCACGGCTCTCACCGGTTCCACCGAGGAAGACCAGTTCTCAGCGGCTCACTGACCTGGTCTTCGTTCCCAGGAGTTCGTCCCTCCCCGCTTTCGTGGCTGGGGCGGGGCGGGACGAACTCCACCCCCTGGCCGTCGGCCGTACGCGTCCGTGTCACACGCGTACGGCCGGCGGCCTGTTCGCGCCCGGTTCCGGGCGCCTCCGCGTGTTCGGGGGCTCCGGGCGGTGGCCGTCGGCTCCGACGGGTCCTAGGCTGGCCCCCGCACGGGGCCGGCGCCCGCCGGCCCGTTACGAGCCCCGGAGGCACCCGTGAAACTCCTCGCCCCGCTCCTCTCGACGTTGTCCTTCCTGCGCCGGTTCCTCGCGGTGGGCGCCCTGGCCGCGTTCGTGGTCCTGGGCACCGCCGCCTGTGACGACGTCCTCCCGGACGTGGACGTGGAACAGGGGGACGACGATGACGGCGGCGACGACGACGGCGACCAGGGTGACGACGGTGACGACCAGGGCGATGACGGTGATGACGGCGACGACGACTGACGTGCGGACGCCACGCCCCTGAACCCCCCGGTCACGCGTCCGCCGTACAGCGCGTAGATTGCGACGCGTGACCGACAAGACCCACGCACCGCACGCCGCCGAGGACGCGGGGACGCCGCCCTCCCCCACAGCCCTGCCCGACAGGGGCCTGTTGCGCTGGGAGGTCGTGTGCGTCCTCGCGCTCTCCCTCGGCGCGGCCGCGGTCTCCGCGATCATCTCCTTCGCGGGTGTGCTCACCGCTCCCGGGTCGCTCGCCGAGCAGACCGCGAGCCTGGTGAACCCGCGCGCCGACGCCCGTCCCTGGCTGGACCTGTCCCGCCAGGTGTACGCGCTGGCGTTCTCCCTGGCCCCGGTGCTGCTGGTCGCCTACCTCATGCGCAGGTCGGGCGAGTCGTCCCGCACGATCGGCTTCGACGTGCGCCGGCCCGGGTTCGACCTCGGCACCGGCGCCGCCCTGGCCGCGCTGATCGGCGCGGGCGGCCTGGCCGTGTACGTGGTGTCCTGGAACCTGGGGCTGACGCTGACGGTCGTGCCCAGCACCCTGGACGGCAACTGGTGGGACGTGCCCGTCCTCGTGCTCCAGGCCGCCAAGAACGGTGTCCTGGAGGAGGTCATCGTCGTCGGTTACCTGCTGCACCGCCTGGGGCAGCTCGGCTGGGCGCCGTGGAAGGCAGTGCTGGCCAGCTCGGTGCTACGGGCCTTCTACCACCTCTACCAGGGGGTGGGGATGTTCTTCGGCAACCTGGTGATGGGGCTGGTCTTCGGCTGGTTCTACCTGCGCTACGGGCGCGTGATGCCGCTGGTGGTGGCGCACACCGTCATCGACATCGTGGCGTTCGTCGGCTCCGTGTACCTCATCGGCCGGATCGACTGGCTGCCCTTCTGACCGCGCGCTCCCTGATGGCGTCCTCCAGGTGGCCGGGCCTGCCCAGCAGGAGGCCCACCCCCAGGTTGACCACGACCAGGGCCACCACGAGGAGCAGGGGGGCGTGCCAGCCCCCGACGGTCTCGTGCAGCAGACCGAACAGGAAGGGTCCGGCTCCGCCCATCAGGTAACCCAGGCTCTGGCTGGACGCCGACAGGGCCGCCGTTCCGGCGCCGGTGCGGGTGCGCAGCGCGAACGCGGTCAGGGCGAAGACGAAGCTGCCCATGCCGATCCCGACGAGGGTCGTCCACACCCACACGCCCGTGAGCGGGAGGAACCACAGCCCAGCGAGGCCCGACAGGTAGGCGACGGCGAACATGACCACGAACGGGCGCTGGTCGCGGATCCGGGTGAGCAGCGTGGGCAGCACCAGCGACATGGGGATGCCCAGGACGGTGAGGTAGGACAGGGCCAGTCCCGCCGTCTGGGGGTCCATGCCCTGGTCGCGCAGCATCTGCGCGTACCAGCCGAACATGATGTAGGCCACCGAGGACTGCGTGCCGAAGTACAGCACGGCCTGCCAGCCGATACCCGTGCCCAGCACCTGGCGGAAGCCCAGGGCCTGGGAGGGGTCTCCGGGGGCGGGCTCGTGGCGCAGAGCCAGCAGCCAGGGCACGGCGGCGACGACGCCGAAGAGGGCGTAGGCGCCCAGGGCGATCCGCCACTCCCCCGTGGACTGCTCCAGGGGGACGGTGGTGGCCGCCGCGATGGTGGTCCCCAGGGCCAGGGCCGTGGTGTACACGGTGGTCATCAGGCCGACCCGCTCGGGGAAATGCTGCTTGACCAGGGCCGGGAGGATGACATTGCCGATCGCGCCACCGGACAGTGCCACGGCGCTCAGGGAGAGGAACATCCAGGGTTCGGACACCAGCGCGCGGGTGGCGAGGCCCACGGTGACGGCGGTCAGCGCGTAGACGAGCAGGTGGTGCTCTCCCAGGCGGCGGGCCAGGACGGGGGTGAGCCCGCCGAACAGGGCGAAGCACAGGACGGGGAGTGTGGTGAGCACGCCCGCGCCGACCGCGGTCATGCCGAGGCCGCCGGTGACCTCGCCGAGCAGGGGGCCGACACTGGTGATCGCGGTGCGCAGGTTGAGGGCGGCGAGGGCGATCCCGGCCGCGATGAGAAGGAGGACGCCCCGCGGGGGGCGGGACGGGGCGGTCCTGCCTGCGGAGAGTTCGCTTGTCATGGGCGTGTGGGGCGCTGATCCGGCGCTCATGGAAGGCGGCTCGCAGATTCGTGGGATGACCGGATGTACTTCATGAGGATAACGCATTGCCGTTCGAGGCCAATTCCCGACGGTAACTGGTCTAAGCTCCGGCCTTAACCGTTCCGTACCTGTGCGCTGGCCCAGTCATCCGGCGACCCGCCCCTAGGAGGTAAACGCGTGCCCCTCGCCTCGACACGCCGGACCGGTCTCGTAGACCAGGTCATCAGTCAGTTACGAGCGCAGATCGACTCGGGTGAATGGGCCGTCGGCGACCGTATCCCCACCGAGTCGGAGCTCTCCGACCAGCTTGAGGTGGGCCGCAACACCGTCCGTGAGGCCGTTCGCGCCCTCGCCCACGCGGGCCTGCTGGAGATCCGCCAGGGAGCGGGCACCTTCGTCCGCGCCTCCAGCGAGCTCGGCGGCGCCCTGCGCCGCCGTCTGGAGCGCTCCCGCCTGCGGGAGAACCTGGAGGTGCGCCGCGCCCTGGAGGTGGAGGCGGCCAGGCTGGCCGCCCTGCGCCACAGCGACGAGGACATGGCGGACATCGACCGCGCGATGGCCCTGCGCGAGGCCGCCTGGCGCGACCACGACATGAGCGCGTTCGTGGAGGCCGACTTCACGTTCCACCGTTCGGTCGTCAACGCCACCCACAACACCCTGCTCATCGACCTGTACGACGACATCGCGCAGGTCGTGTACGCGAGCATCGCGCACACCGCGTACGAGCAGAACAACGGGGCCACCAACCAGCCCTCGTCCGCGACCGACGGGGTGGACCACTCGAAGCTGACCGAGGCGATCCGCGCCGCCGACGCCTCCGCGGCCGCCCGCGAGGCGACCTGCTACATCGACGAGCTGCTCTCCCTCACCGAGGACTGACACAGCCGACCGCGCCCGAAGGGGCTTCCTCCCGCGCGTCCTCGACACCACCGCGCGGGACGAACGGCCCGAGACCGTCCGCCAGGACCGTCCCGGGCCGTTCGCGCGTGCCGCCCCGGGCTCAGTCGCCCCGGTGTATCTCGCCCACGGCGGGACGGGGCGCGACCCGGGGGCGGCCCGCGCCCGGATGCCCCTCGGCCGCGCGCGCGGCGGTGTCGCGGCGTACGGCCCCCAGGGCCCGTGGCCGTCCCCCCACGGGCCGGGCCCCGCGGTCGGCCGGCCCCTCCCAGCCCGAGACCCGCGACGGGTCCAGGCCGAGCAGGTCCAGGGTGCTCTCCCCCGCGTACACGGCGTCGATGATCTCCTGTTCCCGGGAGAGGCTGCTCATGGTCTCGGCGATGATGGCGCTCACCTGCCCCCTGGGCAGGCAGACCACGCCGTCGTCGTCGGCGACGATCCAGTCGCCGCGGCGTACGGGCAGGGGCGCGGGGCCGCTCGCGGTCATGCTGATCTCCCGGCCCACGGAGCCCCCCGCCTCGTGGCCCGCCTCGCGGACCGCGACGCCGGCGCCGAAGACGGGGAGTTCGCAGCGCGCGATGGCGGCGATGTCGCGGACGCAGCCGTCCAGGACGATGCCGCTCACCCCGCGGGTGCGGGCGGCCACGGCGAGGATCTCGTCGACGTAGCCGTACTCGGACTCCCCTGCCACGTCCACGACGAGGGCGGCCCCGGGCGGCGCCTGCGCCACCGCCACGTGGAGCGCGAGGTTGTCCCCCGGGGTGCAGCGCACCGGGAAGGCGGCCGCGGCGAACGCGGCCCCCGGCCAGACGGAGAACAGGTGGGTACCGAACGGCCGGCCGCCGCAGCGGGCCAGGGCCACCGTTCCCACAGCCGTCAACGTATTCGCAAGCGCCACGTCAGCCTCCCACTACACCCGCGCCCGGTGCGGCCGGTTCCAGCCGACCCCCTCCATACTCACGGGTAACTTAAGCGTGACGCAAGCCATACGTGGCGGAAACACGTAAAAATGTTACCGGTGGTTACAGATAGCGGCGGCGCGAACGCGGCGCCCTCCCCGGGCACACACGGGACCGGCCCCGACCGGACCGGAGTCGGGTCGGGGCCGGTCGGACCGACGGTCCCGTTCAGCCGGTGATCCACTCCACAGGCCGCTCCCCGCCCCTGCGCTCCTTGCGCACCGACAGGTGTTCCCAGGTCTCCACGTAGCCCACGCCCGGCGCCGACCGCACCGACTCCAGAGCCTCCACCAGCTGGCAGCGGTCCGGGGCCGTGAGGGTGCCGATGATGTCGTAGCGGCCGAAGCCGCTGGCCATGAAGGAGATCCTGGGCATGTTCGCCAGCGCGGAGCCCAGCGCCTCGGCGTCGCCCCGGCAGCGCAGGCCGAAGCCCAGCTGCTCGTTGGCTCCCACCGCGGAGGGCTCCACGAGCGCGGTCACGTGCACCACGCCCGAGTTCAGGAGCCGCACGACCCGGGAGCGGGCCGCCGCCTGCGACAGACCCACCTGGCGGGCCAGGTCCGCGTACGACGCGCGGCCGTCCTTGAGCAACTGGCGAACCAAGCGCCAGTCAAGTGCGTCCAACTCGATGTCGCGCAGTTCTCTCACGCTGCTGTGGGCGTCCTTGAAGACGGCGTTGGCGCGGAAGACCTCCGCGCCGTCCACCCCCTGCAGCGAGCGCAGATCGGTGAGTTCCTTGGTGAGGGCGGCGTCATCGGCCACCCGCACCTGCGCGACGGCCGGGAACCTCCCGGCCGACTGCGCCGCGAACGTCACCGCCTCGCGTTCGCCCAGTGCCTCCAGCAGCGGCCCCACGGGACCGCTGACACGGAACGACACATGACCGAGGACCTCCATGCCCACAACCCCGGCGTGCAGCACCCCCACGATCCGGATCGCCCCCGAATGAACGAGCTGGCGCACTCTGGCGCGTACCGCCGTCCGGGACAGGCCGACTCCGTCAGCCAGCGCCTGGAACGTCGCTCTGCCGTCCCCCTGCAACGCGCGCATAAGCGCGGCGTCAACCGCATCAAGCACGATGGTGCCTTTCGTTCCCATGTCGTCGCCCTTCCCCCGGGCGACGCCCCCTCCTGCGGCCAGATCATCGCAGCTGTGGCGCCCGTTCACTACTGATCGCGAAAGAAATCGGTTGATTCACCCCTTTGATCGACCCGAAAGCATCACCCAATCCCCCATCCATGACGTCGAGAACACATAACAGACTTGTATAGAACATCCCTCGTGAGTGAGTAGTCGTGCGCACAACTCTCGCAAAGCGACAGACTGATCGGGCGGGTACGCACCAGCCACCCCGAGGGGCCCACACGCCCCGAGGGACGAGGGACGACCCGCATCGAGCGTCCGATCAGACGGACGCCGCCCGGGAGGGTTCCGGGCGGCCTCCGCCGGACGCTGACCCGACAGGGGTTCACGGGCACGGACCCGGACCCCGGGGCGCGACCATCGCGCGGCGAAGGTGGCGGGGGACAACGGAACGGGGCGGACCCAGCCGCCTCGATGCTGGAGAGGAATCGTCGGTGGCAGCGGAGGACGATCAGCGGGACGAGGCGCTCACGCGCCTGAGCACGGGGCGGGCGCTGCTGTGGACCGCGGCGTCGGTCCCCCTCCCGGGCCTGGCCCATCTGCGTATGCGGCGCAGGGTCGCGGGAGTTCTGATCCTCGGCCTGTACCTGGCCGGGATCGCGGCCCTGGCGGTCTGGGCCTGGCGCATCGGAGCACACGAGTCGGGGCCGATGGCCCTCATCGCCGGAATGGCGGTCCAGAGCCGCTGGCTGCTGGGCGCCATGGGCCTGGTGTTCGTGGTCGCGGTCCTGTGGCTGGCGATCGTCCTGCACTCCTGGGCGATCACGCGGCCCAGGGGAGGGCCCTTGGGGAGGCGGGTGCTCAGCGGATCGGTGGTCCTGCTGCTGTGCCTGGCCATCGCGGCGCCGTCGGCGCTGGCCCTGCACGGCGGGTACACGGCCCACGAGACCCTCGCCGACGTGTTCGGCGGGGACGAGGACCCGGAGTCGCCGCCCCATGACGCGGCCGACCCCTGGAACGGGGCGGAGCGGGTCAACGTCCTGCTGATCGGCGCGGACTCGGCGGACAACCGCTACGGGGTGCGCACGGACACCATGATGGTCGCCAGCTTGGACCCCGAGACGGGTGAGGCGGTCCTGGTGGGCCTGCCCCGCAACCTGGAGAACGTGCTGTTCCCGGAGGACAGCGCCCTCGCGGAGCGCTACCCCGAGCCGTACGGCTTCGACCTGCTCCTCAACGACGTCTACCAGACGGTCGCCGAGGAGCCCGACGAGCTGGCGCTCAACCCGATCGTGGGCGACCCGTCCGCCGACACCCTCAAGAAGGTGATCGGCTACAACGTCGGCCTGGACATCGGCTACTACGCGATGGTCGACATGATGGGCTTCCGCGACCTCATCGACGCCATCGGCGGCGTCCAGGTGCGCATCGAGGAGCCGATCCCCTACGGCGTGCACGGAGGGGTCCTGGAACCGGGCCTGCGCAGGCTCGACGGCCACGAGGCCCTCTGGTACGGGCGCTCCCGGGTCAACAGCGACGACTACGGCCGGATGGGCCGGCAGGGCTGCCTGATCAAGTACGTCACCGAGCAGGTGGAGCCGAGGACGATCCTGACCAGCTACCGCAGACTCGCCGGCGCGACCGCGCGGACGCTGAGCACGGACATCCCGCAGTCCAAGGTGCCCGCGTTCATCGAGCTGGCCGACCTGGTCACCGACACCGGGCGGATGAGCACGTTCCAGCTGTCACCGCCGCAGGTCAACACCGCCAGCCCCGACTGGGACGAGGTCAGGGCCCTGGTCGCCGAGGCGATCGTCGCCGCGAGCGACGAGACCGACGACCTGCCCGACGAGGCCTCCCCGTCCGCCTCACCCGAGGCGGCGACCGAGGGCGAGGTCTCCGAGAGCGCGGCGGAGGGCGGCGACCGCACCGAGTGGCAGGAGTACACCGGTCTGGACGAGGAGGAGCCCGCCGACCCGGGCCGCCAGGTGGGCGCGGACGCGACCGACCTGAACACGCTCTGCCCCTGATCCGATCCGACGCCTGACGGCGCCCGGGGCCCCGCGGGGCCCCGGGCGCCGTGTCGTTCCGGTGCGTCCGGGCGGGCCTGCCGACAGCTTCGGCGGCGGTGGGCCCGGCCGTCCCCTCCACCGCCCCGGGACGGCTCGGCGGCTCACCCGTCCACGCCACCGGGCCGGACCGGGGCGGAGCTGCGGGACCACGGGGCGGCTCGCCCGCTGCCCCTCCGCGGCCCCGCGCAACCGCGCCTGACCGGAGTCGGTCAGCTGCGGCGGGGGCGTTGCCGACCCGTCCCGGCCGTGTGACTCTGGCGCCGTGACCTCCGCGCAGCTTTGGACCCTCGTCGCGCTGGGCGCCTTCCACGGCCTGCACCCGGGCATGGGGTGGCTGTTGGCCGTCTCCCGCGGCCTCCAGGAGGGAGGCCGCTCCGAGGTCCTGCGCTCCCTTCCCGCCGTCGCGGCGGGGCACGCCGGGAGCGTGGCCGTGGCCGCCGTGGCCATCACCGTCACCGGTTCGGTGACCGCCTCGGTGCTGTTCCCCGTCGTGGGGGGCGCCGTGATCGTTCTCGCCGGGCTGCTGATGCTGCTGTCGCGGCGGCACTTCCACTGGCGGGAGGTGCGGCTCCCCCTGTGGCAGCTGGCGGCGTGGTCGTTCCTGATGTCGTCCGCGCACGGCGCGGGGCTCATGCTCATGCCGGTCCTGGCCGGGCGCCTCTCCCACGCGGAGGGGGGCGGACACGGCGGTCACGGCGGTCGGGATCCCGCCGTCCCCGCGGAGGGCGCGGTCGCCGGGTCCGCGGCGGCGGACGGTACGGGTGCGGGGACGGCCGACGGCGCGTGGACGCTGTGGGACGCGACCCTGACCGGGCTGGCGGCGACGGGGGTGCACACGGCGGCGATGCTGTGCGCGGCCGGGGTCGCGGCTCTGCTCGCCTACGACTTCCTGGGGGTGCACGCCCTGCGGTGGAAGGGGGTGACCATGGACCGGATATGGGCGGTGACCCTGGTCCTGGGCGGTCTGTTCGTCCTCTGGTCGATCCGGTGACCCTCCTCGGTCGTACCCCGCGACGGTAGACCGAGAGCAATGTGGGCAAAATGTCCCCAGTGCCTGAAATCTGACGGGGTCGTCGGAGGTTGACCACTCTTGAACGCATGCCACGGCGTCCGAACACCGCCCGGCACGAACGCGGAGAGGCAGAGGGCATGACACACAGAAGCACACGGCCCGGACGCCGCTGGCACGGGCTGGTGGTCGCCGTGGCGATCCTGGCCGCGCTCGGCGTCGTCGCGGTCATCGGTACCCGCTGGATCGCCAGGAACGACGTTCTCCCCGTGTCGACACCGTGGGGGCCCGAGTGCTCGGTGTGGACCGGCGAGGAGCAGGTCCGCCTGGACCGCGACCAGGCGCAGCGGGCGACCACGGCCGCCGCCGTCTCCGCGCAGGGCGACTCCGCCCCGATCGAGGCCCCCGACACGGACGACATCCCCGACGCCGTGACCGCGGTGCTGGAGGACGGCCCGGAGGACGACGCGGGCCCCTCCCTGACCTGCCGGTCCGTCAAGAACCGCGAGCTGGGGGTCGAGGAGGACCTGGAGCCGTCCGGCCTGACACCGCGGGCCGAGGGGCTCAAGGACGGCATGGAGGAGTACTTCTCCGACCTCAGTCTCGGCGGCTACCACCCGGGCGGCTACGACACCGGGCACGGCGAGGGGTCCGCGCACTACGAGGGCCGGGCGATCGACATCTTCTACCGGCCGGTCGACGAGGACAACCGGCGCGAGGGCTGGTTGATGGCGCACTGGCTGATCGCGCACGCCCCGGACTACGAGATCGACGTGATCATCTTCGACGACCGCATCTGGAGCACCTCCTACCCGTCGCTGGGCTGGCGGGACTACGACGCCGACCCGGACAACGAGATCCTGCGGCACCTGGACCACGTGCACGTGGACGTCCAGCGGGGCAACGGCGCGGACGGCGGCTGACGGACCGGCGGCCGGGCCCGGACGGTCCGTGCCGTCCGGACCCGGCAGCCGGTCCGCGCGGGCTCCCCTGCGCGTCAGTCCTCCAGGCGGAACCCCACCTTGAGGCCCACCTGGTAGTGGGCGACGCCGCTCTCCTCGATGTGCCCGCGGATCTCGGTGACCTCGAACCAGTCGAGCCCGCGCAACGTGGCCGAGGCCCGGTCGACTCCGTTGCGGATGGCCTGGTCGATTCCCTGCGGAGAGGTGCCGACGATCTCCGTGACGCGGTAGGTGTGGTGGGACATGTGGGACCCCCTGCGTAGTCGGTTGCGCGGTCGCGCACAGCGCGACCCCCGTCTCCCTGCCTCCCCTGAAACCCCAAGGGCCACACGGGACACACCTCGCCGCGTCCGCTCCAGGGTCGGAGCGCGATCAGGACGCTTTACCCCTGGAAAAGGCGTGCTTTACACCCCAGTGGGACGCACGTGACCCGAGGGACTCGATTCCCCGACCCGAAAGCGGCCTTTTCCGTGGGCGAAGTGTCAGATAAGTCCTGACCTGGGACTTAAGACCCACGCCCGGCGGGACTCTCCCGAGACAACGTCGTAACTGACTCTTGACGTACACCGGGGGGCCTCGGTGTACATTGGGACCTAGCGCTTCGGTCCCCCGTCGAAGCGCGGGAGCGATGTTCCGAGCCCCCGTTGGAACATCGCGTGCGACGCCGGGTGGTTTGCCCCCGTAACCACCCGGCGTCGCCTTTTGTCCGCGTATGATCGGCGCCCAGACCCGATCATGGCCACGGCTTGACCGTGGCAGCCGATTCGCTCCCCGGGGGTCACCATTGGGTAATACCGGTTCCGCCGCCCAGACGCGTTGTTCCCGGCGCGACTGCCGCGCCGACGCGACGTGGGCGCTCGTGTGGAACAACCCCAAGCTGCACACCCCCGACCGCCGCAAGGTGTGGCTGGCCTGCGACGAGCACCGCCAGTACCTGACCGACTTCCTGGACATGCGCGGATTCCTGCGGGAGACCGTGCCCATGGCGGAGTTCGAGGGCTGAGACGGGGTCCGACCGCCGTTGGGCGGGGCCCGACCCCGTCCTCCTGCCCGGGCGCCGGGCGGGAAGGCACGCCCTCCGGCCCCGTCCTGACCTCAGTCCACGGCCAGTCGCCAGGCAGCCAGTCGCACCGGCGCGTGTCCGAGCCCGCCCGCTTGGGAGAGCAGTTCGGGCCATGGGGCGGGCCAGTCGTGGGCACGGCCGACACGCTCCACGATGCCGAGGCCGACCAGGCCCATCGTCTCCCCGGCCGCGCCCTCCGTCCGTGCCGCGGCCCCGAATACGTGACGTGTCAGCGGGACCAGCGTCTCCCGGGCGAGCTCGCCGCGGTCGAAGCGCGGGACCACGGTGTCGACCAGTCCCTCCACCCCCCTCCCGGAGCGGAGTGCGTACCGCGACTGGATCCTCGCGGCGCGTAGGAGCAGGTCGCCGATCTTGCGCGGATCGGGGTCGCCGTCAGCCCGCGCGATCTCCCCGGTGATCATCGTCCGCACGAGCTGCACCGCCTCCGGCCCGTACTCGTCCCGGTCCGTGAGCAGGTCGAGCGCCAGGGACACCTGTCGGCGCAGGACGCCGTCGTCCCCTGCGGACCGCGGCGCCTCCTCGCCGAGGAGGCGCACCATGCGGAGTACCCGCTGGTGGGGCCCGCCGAGGTTCGCGTCGTCCCTCCCTCGCACGGGCACACCCTCCCCGGGGCCGGGGACCGAGGCCAGGAGCCGGGACAGCGCCACCGGGATCCGGTCATGTCCCCGCCCCGCGGCCAGCAGTTCGCGGAAGACCCGGAACGCCTTGTCGAACGGGCGCTCCAGATCGCACAGTGCCTCGACGGCGGCGTCCGGGTCGTGCCCGGCCCAGGGCGCCCAACGACTCGTCCACCCGTCGATGCGCCAGTGGGCGCGGTCCGCCTCGGGTAGCGCGAGGACCACACCGGCGGCGGCCTCCCTACTCGCGGGCGGACAGTGCGTCGGGGCAACCCCGAGCAGGGAGAACTGGACCTCCACCTCGGTGAACCCGTGGACGTGCGCGGCCAGGGCGGGGAGCGCGGCGGGGTGGTCGAGGGCGCGCATGAGCGCGCCCGCCACCGCGGCGCGGACGTCCCGGTGCAACCCGTCGGTGCTCAGGACGCGGGCGAGGTGTGCGACGGCGCCGGGCGGGCGGTGGTGCTCCAGCAGCCGCGCCGCCATCCTCCGGACTGTGACCTTCGCCGGACCGCCCAGGGTCCGGCCCAGTGCGGGCCCCAGCAGGGAGGGCGCGACGGCGAGAGCGCAGCGCGACAGCGCGGGCGCGGCGGCCCGCGACCGCGGACCGTCGGCGTGGGCCAGGATCAGCCGCAGGGCGTGGTCGGGGCGGTCGCTGTCGCCGAGCGCTGTGACGGCCGCCTCCCGGAGAACCGTGTCCGGGCCGTCCAGGTGGCGGGCGACGCGGTCGGTCGTACCGGGAAGGCGGCCCAGGCCGGACAGGGCCGCCTCGCGCTCGTCGAAGGCGAGGAAGGGGTCGTCGACGATCCCCTCCAGGTACGCGGCGGCCCGCTCCCGAAGGTCCTGCGGCCAGTCGCGGGCGGTCCGGGCGTCGATCCGGGGCACCCAGGCATCACGGGTATCGGGCACGCGGTCCGTGAACGTGCCGGTTCCGGACGCGCGGACGGCTCCGGGCAGGGGGAGGTCGGTGCCGTGGGGTACGTGGACCCGGACCGTTCGCGCAACCCCAGGGGCCCCGCGGACGGAGGGCGAGCCCGCCCGGTCGGGACCCGTGTCCGGGCCGGGCGCCGCCGCCCCCGGCCCGGCGTCGGGCGCAGCGCGACGTGCCTCGGCCGCGCCGAGGACGGCGTGGAGGGCCCACGGCGCGTGGTGGCGGGCGAGGACGTCCCAGACCCGGGGGATCAGCGCGGTGGCGTGGTCGGACCGGAACAGGCCCAGGGCGTCGGCACGGAAGTCAGGTCCGGCCAGGTACAGGACCGCGGCCTCGTCTGCGGCACCGCCGGACGGGTCGTAGAGGATCGCGGCCCGCAACTGCTGCCCGAGTTCGGGCAGCAGCCGGGTGCGGCGGCCGAGTTCACGGGCGAGGGCGACGGCGGGGGCGAAGTCGCCCCGTGCGCGGGCGGCTCCGAGCACCGGTGCGAGCCCGCGGTACAGGTCCTGTTCCAGTCCCGGGGGAAGCACCTGGTCGAGGAAGGGTTCGAGGTCGTGGAGGCCGCGGTCACGCGGGCCGGCGGACCACCACGGCGGGCGGGACCGGGGACGCCCGGGTGCGGCCAGGCCCTCCGCACCGAAGTGCGCGACGAGACCGGTGTAGGCGTCCAGCGCCCAGCCGACCGCCTCCGGGATCTCGCGTGTGCGGGGGTGGCGCAACAGGCGGGCGGCCAGGTCCCGCAGCGCGCGACGGGTGTCGGGTGAGGTGTCGCGGCTCCGGAGTGTGTCGGTGAGCAGCCCGCGCAGCGGGGGAAGCGCCGTGACCGTGCGGTCGGCTGTGTCGGTGTCGGTGTCGGTGTCGGCAGGACCGGTCCCACCGGCCAGCATCGGCGGTGGGACGGTGGCCAGCGCGCTCAGCAGGGCGCGGCGGACCGGGTCGCGTTCTGAGTGGCAGCGGGCGACCCGCTCGGTGAGGACCCGTGCGAGGAGGGCCGGGTCCCCGGTGCGCGCGGTGGCCTCCACCAGCCGGGCCAGACCGCGGGCCCGGCGGGCGGCGTCCCCGGCGCCGGCCGCCTCCTCCAGCGGCCCGACCGCCTCGCGGTAGGGCAGGTGGGCGATGGCGTCCAGGTCGTCGTCGGGGTCGGTGTACCGGGTGCTGCGGGCATGGAAGGCGGTGAGCCGCTCCAGGAGGTCGCGCGCCTCCGTCTCGGCGCGGCCGGGGGACAGCAGACCGAGGAAGGGCAGGAGCCCGAACCCGCTGTGGCCGACCCGGCCCCCGAGGCACAGGTCGAGGTGCTCGCTCCGCATGGACGGCGGCATGGTCCGCAGGACCTTCAGGGCCGTCGCGGGCCGGAAGCGCATCTCCCTGTGCAGGGACCGGATGTCGCGGCTGCCGTCGGGCAGGGCCGGGAAGCGCTGCGGATACGAGCGGCGGCCGGGGCCCGGCGGCAGTGTGCGCAGCGTGTGCGGGAGGGACGCGGCCCGGAACCCGCCGCGCTGGTCGAGATCCTTCACGAGAGCGCCGAGTTCGGCGGGGCGGACGGGGTCGAGTGCCCGGCAGACGCGTGTCCAGTCGGGGAACAGGCTGTGCGGGCGACCGCCTCGTTCCCGGAGTTGGTCGCGGGTGTCGGCGAGGAGGTCCAAGAGGACGTCCGGGTGGCGCCGGGCCAGGCGGGTCCAGGAGCGGACCGCGTGGCGCAGGTCGGGCAGGTGGCGGGCGACCTGTCCGGGTGAGCAGGCGGGCAGGAGCGCGGCGGCTTCGGCGTCGCCGTGGTCGGTGCGGACGCGGGGCAGGAGCCGGTCGGCGACGGTGGTGCGCCGGGCGTGGAACAGGGTGAGGTAGAGGGCACGCCGCAGACCCGTGGGGGCGTCCGTCAGCACGGGCGGGACGGCCTCGTCGGGGAGCGGGTACTCGCGGACGGCGCGCAGCGCGGCGCGGCGGAGTGCGTGGTCGGGGCCTGCGAGGTGGCGGGCGACGGTGGTGGTGTCGCGCGCGGCCGTGGCCATGTGCACGGCGAGGCGGCCGTGGCCGCCGGATTCGAGCTGCCGGAGGATTCCGGCGAGGTGGGGCGTGCCGGCGTAGTCGCGGGCGTAGAGCGCGAGGCCGCGCATACGCCGGGATGGGGATTCGTCCCGGAGGGACCGGAGGAGGTGGTCGGCCGACCCGTACGTCGGCGCGGTGGGGCTCAAAGGCCCGGGCGGATTCCGCCCTTCCTGATCGTCATGGCGCTCATGATGGACCACGGCGCCCGGGTTCGGCAAGCGTCGCTGGTGGGCGGGGCGGCAGAGGGCGCGGGGAGTGGTGGGACGGAAGGGATCTCTGGGGCCAGGTGGGACGGGCGGGAGCCCTGTGGGAGACGCGGGAACAGGGGGCGGCGGAAGGCGCTGCGGGCGATGAGCGCTGCGATGGGGGTGGGGAGCCGCGGAGGGCCCGGGGCTCGAACCCTTCTGCGGGCGCGCCGGTGCGGGCGGTACCGGTGGCCCCCTGTATGCAGGAAACCGCCGTTCGGCCGCGGGGACCAGCCCCTGTCCGCGCCTGTGGACGGCGACGGACACAGGCGGGGAGCGGGACCGGGCGAGACACGGTCGACTCGGGGCACGGTCTGGGCGGCGCACGGTCGACTCGCGGGCACGGGTCAGCGACCGGGGCGTGAGCGGTGGTCGTGGACCCGCGCGGGAGCACGGAACTAGGCGGTGGGCGGTTCCAGGAGGCTGCGGGCCCGTGCGAGGTCGTCGGGGGTGTCGCAGTCGGCGACGGCGAGGTCGTCGGCGGGGACGAGCCGCGGCCCCAGGGGCCCGAGCAGCCCGTACAGGGACCGGCCCGTGTATCCGGCGAGGGCGTCGCGGACGGCGTCCGTGCGCCACACACCGGTGAGCCACTGCTCACGACCGGAGGAGTCCACGAACACGGCGCCCGTGTCGCCCGGGGCCGGAGTCTCCGCCAGCGCGCCCAGGTGGACCGGGGCCAGGTGCGGCAGGTCGGCGGCGAGCAGGGCGAACCAGCGGGAGCGCACGTGCGGGAGTCCGGCTCGCAGTGCGGGCACCGGGCCCGCCCCGGGCGGGTCCTCGCGGACGTAGACCGCGCGGGGGCTCTCCCGGCGCGGGCCGACCACGATCACGCGGGCGTCCGCGTCCGTCCCCGGCCCGTCCGCGGCGGCGCCGTGGGCGCGGACCGCGTCGGCCACGCGCTCCAGCAGGGTGCGTCCGGCCACGTCCAGCCCGGGCTTGTCGACGCCGCCCATGCGGCGGCCCCCGCCTCCGGCGAGGATCACCGCGTCCAGGGCCCGGGGGCCCTCCTGGCGGGGAGGCTTTCTCCGTGTGCTCGGGGTGTCCATGTCACCAGGATGGACCACGGCGGCGCCTCCTGGGCGGAGGGGCCCTCGGGTGGACAGCGAGCGTACGGGCGAGCCTCCGCCCGATCGGAAGCTGTGCGAGCTCAATGGCGTGAACCGGAACAACGGGTCGTGGAGGCAGTCCGTGATGCGGGAGGCGAGGGAGTCACAGGCCGCCGGAACCGAATCCCTGTCCTGTTCGACATCTCCGGAGAAGGTACCCCCCGATGAGGCAGAGCCGTACCGGTTCCGTGGCGCGGCGTGGCGCCCGCCCGCGACGCCCACGCTGTGGCCCATGTCGACGGAGGACCACCGTTGCCCTGATGGACGGCATCGACAACAGTCCCAACGGAGCGAAGGAAGCGGGCTGCTCGCCGGGGTCACCGCCCGGGCATCCGATGTGCACACCGGGCGACCCGGGCTCCGCCGCCGGGATCCTCCAGGGCGACGGGGCCGGGGACGCGGTGGGAGTGGGGGCGGCCGTTTGTGTGGGGTGGCCGGTTCCAGCCAACCCGGTGACTCCCCCACCACGGCGGGTTACTGTCCGTGGTGGGCTCCCGGGCCCGATGGAACAACCACCACCTCACCGAGACGAGGCAGCGTGACCATCACCCCCGAACGACCGATCACCGCCCCCGGCATGATCTGGCTCGACCTCACCCGCGCCTGCCAACTCGAATGCGCCCACTGCTACAACGCATCCGGGCCTGACGGCGACCACGGCACCATGACCCGCGCCGACTGGTTGCGCACCGTCGACCAGGCCGCCGACACCGGGGTCCGCCACCTCCAGCTCATCGGCGGAGAACCCACCCTGCACCCCGACGCACCGGCCATCGCCGAACACGCCCTCGGCCACGGGTTGAACGTCGAGACCTACAGCAACATGGTCTACCTCTCCCCGGCCTGGTGGGTACTGCTCCAACGGCCGGGCATGTCCCTCGCGACCTCGTACTACTCGCACGACCCCGCCCGACACAACGCCATGACCGGCCGCCCGGCGTCCCACCGGCACACCCGCCGCAACCTCGTCAAAGCCCTGAGCCTGGGCATCCCGACGCGGGCGAGCATCATCACCACCACCGGGGACGGGGTGGAGGAAACCCGGGCCGAACTGCACCAGCTCGGCGTGCAGCGGATCAGCGTCGACCACGTCCGCCCCTACGGGCGCGGCAACCCAGACACCGAACCGGACTGCTCCGGGCTGTGCGGAGCATGCAGAGACAACCGGGCCTCAGTCGCACCGGACGGCACCGTGTCCCCGTGCGTGTTCACCACCTGGATGGGCACGGGAAACGTCCACACCGAAGAGCTGGTCGATATCCTGACCGGCCCCGGGATGGCCCAGGCCCGAGCTGGGATCCTGGCCGGGAAGAAGAACGAGGACGAGGACGAAGACGGCGGCCACGTCACCGTTGAATGCGCACCCGACAACGAATGCAGGCCCGGTCCTTTGAGCTGGTGCCCGCCCAGGAAGTGACCATGGACCGCAACATCATCGCTCTGCTCGAACCTCGTCTTGGGACGGACCTCGTCATCAAGCCTGCTGCAGGCGGGTACGGAGGTTCCACCACCGCGATCGTCGAGAACAGCCAGGGTGGACGCGTGTTCGTCAAGGCCACTCCGAACAAGGCCGGGGGAAACCGGAAGGCGGCTCGACGCGAAGCCGCGATCGGTCCCCACCTGGAAGGGGTGGCGCCGAAGTTCCTCTTCCACGTCGAGGATCACGGTTGGCTCGTGACCGTGGTCGAGGCCTTGGACGCTCGCCCGACCGATCTTGCCCCGGGTTCCCCGGACCTGGGCCCGGCGATCTCGGCGGTCGACCGCATCTACATGGTGGGGCTGCCCGCCGTGGCGGAAGGGTGGGACGACACCCGTTGGGACCAGTTCGCGGACCAGCAGGACCTCCCCTATTTGCGCGGAGATTCCCTGACCCACGCCGACATGCACGGCCGGAACATCTTGCTGGATGGGGGCGGGCGTGGGTGGGTGGTCGACTGGGAGTGGCCGACCCGTGCCTCTGCGGCGCTGATGCCGACCATGCTCGGCGTGCAGCTGGTCTCTGCTGGGCACACACCTTCATCGGCTTTGGGTTGGGTGTCCAGGTTGAAGGCATGGGATGTCGCGTCGGTCCGGGCGCGGCAGGTGTGCTCCGCGGTGAACGCCCGCAAGTACGCGGAGATCGCTCGCTCGCACCCCGAGGAAGGGTGGCTACAGGAACTGTCCGAGGCGGCCACCGCGTGGGCGGAGCACCTGGGCGGCCGGTAGGAGGGTGGGGTCTTTGGTCCTGGTGGTGTGTCCTGCCCCCGGGCCCGGGGTAGCCTGAACCCGCTGAACATGAGAACCGCACCCCGCCACCGAGACTGGCGGGGTGCGGTTCTTCGCATTCGTGGGGGGTTACCGGCCGCGCACCGCGTTCACCAGCGCGGTCCACTCAGGGGCGGGCACCGCGAGGTGGCCCAACTCCCGGTTCTGCGTGTCGCGGATGCCTGTGACCGGCCCCTCCGCAACCTCCACGCAGTGGCCGCCGTTGCCGTCGCTGTAGGTGGACTTGTGCCAGTTGGCTCGGACGTTGCTCATGAGAGCCTTTCCATCGTTTGACGCAGGACGTCGAGGGATCTGCGAGGCGACAGTGCCTCTGCTTGGAGGGCACCAAACAGGGCGGCCATCTCCTCGAATTCGTGAACCCGATCGTAGGTCGTGCCCCCGAGGGTGTGCTCCATCTGAACAACCTTGCGACTGTCCATGCTCATCAGCCGGAATGGCGCACACAGACCGCAGTGGTGGCGGACATCGTCCGGGATCACCTGAAACCGGATCGTACCTTGCTCGGCCAGATCGATGACGTGCCTGAGCTGCTTACGCATGATGGTCTCATCACCGATGATGCGATCGACCACGGACTGCTCAACCACCGCCCACAGGGCCGGCTTGCGGGGAAGGATCGAGGGTAGGCGTCCCGTGCGCAACTCGACCACCTCCTCGATCTCCTCAGGGGTCTTCCGCACCTGTCGGGCTGTGATCAGGACCCTCGCGTACCCGTCTGTCTGGAGCAAGCCGGGAAACAGAATCGGCTGGTAGTCACTGATGGTGTCGGCTCGGCGTTCCAGCTCCAATGAATCCCGGAACCAAGGTGGAACACTGCCGTCCCTGTTCGCATCCTCGTAGAGAGCTTCCAGCGTGCCACCTGTTGCAAAGAGGGCATCCAATTTGCGAACGTGATCCCGATTTGGGTTCCTTGTCGCACGTTCCAGATGCCCGACCATGCTCCCGGTCAGTCTCAGTTTTTCGCCGAGCTCTCCTTGTGTCAGCGCAGCTTGACGTCGCAGTTCACGCACCTCGCGACCGAAGGTCTGCCATTCCGCCAGGACTCTGTCTGCCATGAAAAACATCCAACAACATAGACGACTGGAAAACAACGGGTAGTGAGTTTCCCTGCCTGTTCTGTTGCATCTATAGCCCTCTGACCTGGGCGTCGTCATAGTCGTGGTGGGTCGCCCCTTCCGGCGGAGGGGACACGGAAGGGGCGGCCTCTCCGGGCACGAAAAAGGCCTCGGTGGTCGCCGTTAACGACCTCCGAGGCCAAAAGCCCCACCTGTCCCGCAAAGACACGAGGTGAAGCAAATGCAGCATACCGGCACCACCGCGTCACCCCAAGACCCCACCCCCGAGGCCGGAGTCCCCTACCCCCACCGCATCCGGTTCGAGGAGACCGGTCGCCACGGCATCATCCTCGGCCACGAACCCGACACCACCGACCTCGTCAACTGGGTGCACGCCGTGGTCCCCGGCCCGGTGGCGAAACGGGTCGAGCAGATCGCGGTCGCCCTCGTGTCGAACGCCCACAAGCACACCAGGTCCGGGGACCCGGGCGGGAACGTGCGGGTGGTCATCGGCGTCGACCCGTTCCTGATCCGGGTCGCCGTCACCGACAACGGCCCCCGCCGGGACACCGTCACCCCCTACCCCCGGTCGGGTTCCCTCCGCCTGTCGCCTCTGCCCGGCCTGCATCTGGTCGAACAGCTCGCCATCTGCTGGGACTGGGACTGGGAGTGGAAGGGCGCCGTGATCGGTCCGCTCACGATCCGCGCGGTGGTGGAGAACCCGTGAAGTGGAACCCCGCCCACGACCGCGGCCAACAGCAGGTGGCCGCCGCCCTCACCCGCGACCACCGGCCGTACTGGTGGGTGCGGTGGTCCTACCCCAACCGCTGGTGGGAGGCCTACTTCACCGGCCCCGCCACGGTGGCCCCGCTCAGGTCCACGGACCCCGTCGACCTGTCCCAGCGGATGCGGTCCACCCTCAAGGAGCTGGCCAAGGGCCGCCTGCGATGAAGCCCCGCCGGGCCTCCGATCGCCCGGCGGACGGTGCGGCGATGACGCACCTCCCTCTGCTCCCGGGAGGTTTCCGCCGCCGCACCACCCCCGGGGCCGGCACGGTCGGTGCCGGCCCCGGGTCCCACCCTCTCGGGGCCGGTCGTACTTCCCCGGACCGGCCCCGCCCACCACTGACAGATGGAGACCCCGGTGCCCGCCCCTCGACCCGGCCCGCCCAACCCCGACGGCCTGCTCACCCCCGGCGAGGTCGCCCGCCTGTTCCGGGTGGACCCCAAGACCGTCACCGCGTGGGCGAAGGAAGGCCGCCTGGCCTCTGTCATGACCCTCGGCGGGCACCGCCGGTTCTCCAAGACGCAGATCAGCGACCTCCTGAACCCGGGTGACGGCCCGGTCGTCCAGGCGTTGGAGCACGCCCAGGGGTTGGCCGCCGACTCCGCCGACCAGACCGCCGCCGAGCACATCGCCGCCCTGATCACCACCCTCCGCACCCGGGAGCCCCGATGACCCCCACCTGGAAGATCACCCCCACCCACGTGGACGGCCACCCGGCGATCAGCTTCCAACGCCCCTGGGACGAAGAGCCCACCACCATCCGCGTCCTGGACCCCGACCGGGTGCGTACCGACCTCGAAGCCCTGGAACGCATCGAGGCCGACAACCCGGGCTGGTTCGCCGGGTTCCTGCACCGCCATGTCCCGGTCACCCGCCTGGACGGCCTGTGGGCGCAACACCCCGGCGACGTCCTGGTGGAAGCGGACACCGTCACCGACCTGGTCGAACTGATCGCCGCGGCCCGACTCGAACACGGCCTGTAGGAGGGAAGCGACCGGTGACCATGCAGACGAGGCCCGCGTATGCCAGCGACGGAACCCCGATCGTGCCCCGCTACACCGAGCACGCCGAACGCGTCGCCCCAGCGGTGATGCGCGAGCGGGAACGGGCCGCCGCGGATGCCGCCGCCGGGCTGGCCCGCCTGGAACAGATCGCCGCCCAGCAGGAGTTCGACGCCGCGAAGGCCCGCCTGGAAGCCGCCCGCGAACAGGTCAACGCCGCCGACACCGCGCACCTGACCGTGTGGGTCCGCCACTGGCAGCACCTCGCCACATGAGCCGGGGCCCGTGCGTTCCGGGGGTGACGCACGGACCCCACACCACATCCCCGACCGCACACCGGGAAAGGCACCCATGACCACGACCGCCCCTGACGTCTTCACCGGAGGCCAGGAAGCCCTCACCACCGAGGAAGCAACGAACGCCACCTGGCAGTACGCCCCCGGCACCGTCCCCGGCCTCCTCCAAACCCCCGGCTACGCGACCGCCGTAGCGAACTCCCTCCCGCACCTCGACCGCGGCCGTCAGGACCGCTTCCGGCTGCGGATAGAACCCGTCCTGCACGGCCGTCCACACGTCGGCCGCCGCGAACAGCTGGGCGATCATCCCGGCGTCACCGTCCGGGACGTCCGTGAACAACCCTCGGACACTGGCGGCGGCGGGGACGGCGAGGCTGGACGTCAGCAGGGTCCCAGCGTCGAACCCGGCGGGGGCATCGCAGTGGGCCGGAGCCCACGAGATCGGGGTGTCGGCGTACCGGCCGCCGGCCACACCGGCTACCCGGCGGCGGACACGCTTCTCGGACTGGCCGGGCCCGCCCAGGACGCAGCGGAGATCTCGTCGTGGGCTTCGCGGAGGTCCTTCCACCACACGTCGCTCACGTCGGGCGCGGCGGTGATGGCGGGGTCCGCACTCGGTGGAGCCCCGGCGACGCGCTCGAACACGTGAGCACGTGCCTGCCGCTCCCGGCCTTCCTCCACGTCCCGAACGTCCCACGTGACCGAGTCGAGAAGCCGGGGCATCGGCACCGTTTCGGGAATGTTCGAGCAGGCTGCCGCCGGTCCGGGCGACCTCAGCGTGCTCGGGGGAAAAGCCGCTCGACAGCGGTCACCACCGCGGCACGGCGTGCGGCTGTGGTGGGGTCCACAGCGTGTGCGGCGGCGGCCTCGCTGAGTTCGGGTTGTGACGCCCAGGTCGTGGCGATCTGGTTGACCAGGGCGAGGACGTCGGCCGGGTCCCAGGCGGGGTCGAGCTGTCCAGCCTGCTGCACCTGGCGGAGCAGGTCGATTTTGCGGGTGATCGCTGCCTGGGTGGGATCGTCGGCACCGGTCGCGGTGCCCGGCAGTTCGAGGCGCCCCCAGGTGATCAGGCGGTGGTGGTCGGGGCGGGCGACGAAGTAGTCGAACAGGCGGCCCGCGTAGCCAGGGAGGTCGGTCGGGTCCAACTGGGTGGCCTCGGCGATGACGAAATACTCCCGTGCAGCGACAGCGGCATAGAGCGCGTCTTTGCTGCGGAAGTAGGCGTAGACGCGTTCTTTGCTGGTCCTGGCGAGCTTGGCGATGCGGTCCACGCGGGCACCGGCGATGCCGTGGCGGGCGAACTCCTCCATGGCAGCGGCAAGGATGCGCTCGCGCGTGGTGTCGCCGCCGGCGGCGGGCGCTGCGGTCTGGCCGGAGTCGCGGGACTGGGACATGGCCCCAGGATAGAGCCCGAACCGTTTGGTTTGGCATCCGGGCGATCGACGCGTAGAGTCAAACCGAACAGTTCGGTTTGACCTCTGGGTGGAGCCGGCAAACCACTGAGGGAGTGAACTCATGCAGCACCGCAATCTGGGCTCTCAGGGCCTGCGCGTCTCGGCGCTCGGTCTGGGGACCATGGGCATGTCCATGGCCTACGGCGCCTCGAACGACGACGAGGGCACCGCGACCATCCGCCGCGCCCACGAACTCGGGATCGACTTCTTCGACACCGCCGAGCTGTACGGCGCCGGTACCGGCAGCAACGAGATCCTCCTGGGCAAGGCGGTCGAAGACTTCCGCGACGAGGTGGTCCTCGCCACCAAGTTCGGCTTCGACATGACCGCCCCGGCGCTCAGCCCCGGCTTCGACAGCCGCCCGGAAAACGTCCGCAAGGTCGCCGAGAACAGCCTGCGCTACCTGCAGAGCGACCACATCGACCTCTTCTACCAGCACATCTCCGACCCCGCCGTTCCGGTCGAGGAGGTCGCCGGCGTGGTCGGCGAACTGATCACCGAAGGCAAGGTGAAGTACTTCGGCCTGAGCAACGTCGGCCCCCAGTACATCCGCCGCGCCCACGCCGTCACCCCGGTCTCTGTGCTCCAGTACGAGTACTCGCTCTTCGAGCGGGAGGTCGAGGAGAAGATCCTTCCCGTTCTGCGGGAGCTCGGCATCGGCCTGGTGCCCTACTCCCCGCTCGGCCGCGGCTTCCTCACCGGCCAGGTCAAGCCCGCCAGCGAATACCCCGCGGACGACATGCGCAGCTGGGACGAGCGTTGGCAGGGCGAGAACTACACGTACAACCTGCACGCCATCGAACAGCTCAAGAACCTGGCCGACATCAAGGGCATCACCACCGCCCAACTCGCGCTGGCCTGGCTGCTCGCCCAGGGCGAGGACATCGCGCCCATTCCCGGCACCCGCAGCACCAAGCGCGTCGAGGAGAACGCCGGCGCCACCGACGTCCAGCTCTCCGCCGCCGATCTGGCCCGTATCGCCGAGATCCTTCCCCTCGGCTCGGCAGGCAGCCGCCTCCCGGCCGCGGTCCTGTCCAGCTTCACCACCGACTGAACCCCGCCTGAGCTACGAGATCTTTCGGGGCGGTGAAGGCACCTGTTTCCAGCATGGGCGCTGCGAGAACGAGGACGCCCTCTGGGAGCACACGGAATCGACCGGCTCCGGCCGGTCCGACTTCAACGCGGCCACCGAAATGATCTCGCTCACCGTTGTCGGCGAGATCAGCCAGAAGTTCCGGGACACCTACGGAATCGGCACCTACTACACCGCTTTCCGCCAGGTCGCCCGATAGCGCGCGGCCGACCGCCCCGGGGCGAGCACAGTAAGGAGTTCGGTACTAGTGTCTGGGAAGTCAGAGCCATTCGTTGATGACCGTGATCAGAACAGTGGCCTCGTAGCTTGAGGCGAGCTTGTCATGGCGGGTCGCGACCGCCCGGTTGCGCTTCAACCGGTTGATCCCGCGCTCCACCGTGTTGCGGTGGCGGTAGTCGGCCCTGTCGAACTTCGGCGGGCGGCCTCCCGAAAGCGCACGTCGGGCATGACGGCGAGGCCGTGCACCCAGGGCATGCGGGTGACGTTGCGGAGCTGTTCCATCGCCGCGGCCTCGACCTCGTCGGGTGCGGCCCACATACGGAGGGGAACGCGTTCACCGGGAACTTCGGTGTGGGGCATGTCAGGCCGCCCCCTCCCCGGATCCGGCCTGTGGATCGTTCGTCCGGGCACGCGGCCGTGCCCCCGAACATCAAGCCGGAGCGGGGGCTCGGCGGCAACCGGTTTCCGGAGGTGGCGCCGTACCGGGGAGGGGCCGGTCAGCCCCCGATCGCGGACATCGGCCGGGACGGCTGCAGGAAGCTGGGGTCGTTGATCCCGTGCCCGGGAAGCTTGGCGGAGACGGCCGCGATCCAGCGCTCGGCGATCTCGTCGTCGGTGGCGCCTCCGCGCAGCAGGGAGCGCAGGTCGGACTCCTCGCGGGCGAAGAGGCAGTTGCGGATCTGCCCGTCGGCGGTGAGCCGGACACGGTCGCAGGCGCCGCAGAACGGCCGGGTGACCGATCCGATGACCCCGACGGTGGCCGGTTCTCCGTTGGGGAAGCGGGCCCCCCGCACGTGGAAGAGCTCCGCGGGTGCGCTGCCCCGGGTGGCGCTGTCGGCGGCCTCCAGCGAGAACTCCGCCTCCAGCCACCCGAGGATCTCCTCCGCGGTGATCATGGTGTCGCGCCGCCAGCCGTGCTGGGCGTCGAGCGGCATCTGCTCGATGAACCTCAGCTCGTATCCGCGCTCGACGCAGTAGCGCAGGAGGTCGGCGGCCTCGGAGTCGTTGACGTCGCGCATGAGCACGGCGTTGACCTTGACCGGGGTGAGCCCGGCGCGGGCGGCGCCGTCCAGCCCGTCGAGGACGTCGTCGAGCCTGCGACGGCGGGCGAGGGTCTCGAAGACGTCCGGTTTGAGGGTGTCCAGCGAGACGTTGACCCGGTCGAGCCCGGCCTCGGCGAGCGCGGGCGCCATGCGGGCTAGGCCGATGCCGTTGGTGGTGAGGGCTGTCAGGGGGCGGGGGGCGAGCGCTGTGGTCCCGGCGATGAGACCGGGCAGGCCTCGCCGGAGGAGGGGTTCGCCCCCGGTGAAGCGGACCTCGGTGATACCGAGACGGGTGACCCCGATCCCGATCAGCCGGAGTAGTTCGTCGTCGGTGAGCAGTTCCTGCTTGGGCAGCCACTCCAGGCCCTCGGGGGGCATGCAGTAGGTGCATCGCAGGTTGCAGCGATCGGTGAGCGACACGCGCAGGTCGGTCGCCAGTCGCCCATAGGAATCGGCCAGCAAGGGCCCCACCCTCTCCAGTCGGAGTCATCTGGCTTGTCGTCTGGGCTATACCCGCCCGCGGGGTTCACCAGAGATCAGCGTAGAAGATCCCTTTCCTCGCTGTTCATCCTCACCACACCCTATGAGGTATTTCGTTGACGAACACGAAGTTGAGAGGGCCGATAGAGGCGATCGCACAGGCACACGCCGTGCAGCGCCCCCCGAGGCTCGCGCGCCCTCCCCCGCCTCGTGTACACGGACACCGCCGCCCCATAGGGTGACCATCCCAGAGAGCGTCCCCGACGGCACCCGCCGTCGCGGACGGACCGATCGCCGCGGACGACGGCGCGGGCAAGGAGGCAGGACACGGTGATCACCACACGCGAGTGGGCCCTGGCGGGCGGGCCGGACGGTTCCGGGAGACTGGCGGCGAGAGCCTGGGCACCGACCGAGGGCGAGCCGACCTGGCTGGCGGTGCTGGTCCACGGCTACGGCGAGCACCTGGGACGGTACCAGCAGGTCGCCGCCGACCTGGTCGCGGCCGGTGCCGTGGTCTACGGCGCGGACCACCGCGGGCACGGCCGCTCGTCCGGCGAACGGGTCCTGATCGACGACTACGCGAGCGTGGTGGAGGACGTGCACCGCATCATCACGCAGGCCCGCACCGCCTACCGGACGCTGCCGCTGATCCTGATCGGCCACTCGATGGGCGGCCTGATCGCGGCCCGCTACGCGCAGGTCCACCCCGAGGCGCTCCAGGCCCTGGTGCTGTCGGCCCCCGTCCTGGGCCGCTGGACCGCCCTGGAGCAGATCGCCGCCGCCGAGCGGATCCCCGAGGCGCCCATCGACCCGGCCACGCTCTCGCGCGATCCCGCCGTGGGCGAGGCGTACGCGGCCGACGAACTGGTGTGGCACGGCCCGTTCAAGCGCGAGACCGTCGACGCCCTGCTGGCCGAGCTGGAGTGGGGCGTCAGGTCCGGGAGCGTGGGGTCGCTGCCGCTCCTGTGGGTGCACGGGTACGAGGACCGGCTGGTCCCGGTGGCCGACACCAGGGTCGGCATCGAGGCGCTCGCCGGCGAGGACTTCACCGCCCGGGTCTTCCCCGGCGCCCGGCACGAGGTGTTCAACGAGAGCAACCGGGACGAGGTGATGGCCGAGGTGGTCCGCTTCGCCCAGCGCTTCGCGGTCCCGCACGTCACCCTCTAGGCCGAGTCCTCGCGGCCTTCCGGGCTCGCGGCCACCGGGCTCCCCCCACCGCGTCTCCGCGCTCGTGCGGCACGGACGGACGTCGCACGCCGTCCCGCGGGAGACCGCGCGGACGGCCTGCCGCCGACCCGACGGCCTTCGGGGAACACCCCCGCGGCCCCGGGCCGCTCCCCCGCGCACGCCCGCGAGGGGCCCGGCCGCGTCCTTCCCCGTGCCCGGCCGTGCCCGGCCGTGGCCGGCCGCCGCCTGGCCGGTGGATGCTCACCCGGCGCGGAGGACGCCGTGTCCTCCGGACGGCTACACGTACAGCTGGCCGCGGGGCTGGAGGGGGTGGGCGAGGGTCTCGTTGTAGGCGGCGGCCAGCCGTTCGACCGCGTCGGCCAGGACGTCCGGCGGCTGCGTGTAGGCCAGGCGCAGGTAGCGCTCCAGGGTTCCGTCGGCGCCGAACACCGGACCGGCGGCCGGGTGCACGCCGTGCCGCACGGCGGCGGCGGCCAGCGCGCTCGCGACGGGGTGGGGCAGGGTCGTCCACAGCACGAGCCCTCCCCCGGGCACGCTGGGCCGCCAGTCGGGCAGGCGTTCGCGCAGTGCGTGCAGCAGGGCGTCGCGGTTGCGGCGCAGCTGGCGGCTGCGCTCGGCCCGGATGCGCAGCACGTCGGCGAGCAGGTGGGTCGCGGTGAGCTGGTCCAGGACCGCCCCGGCCAGGTCGAAGCGCTGGCGGGCGGCCATCAGCCTGGCGACCATGGGCGGTGTGGTCCGCACCCACCCGACCCGCAGTCCGCCCCACAGCAGCTTGGCCACCGACCCCACCGTCAGCACCCGGCCGTCGGTGTCGTGGGCGGCCACCGGGGCGGGCAGGTCCCCGGAGTCGATGGCCAGCTCGCAGACCGACTCGTCGACGATCAGGTGGCTGCCGGCGCGGCGCGCCTCGCGCACCAGGACGCGGCGCTCGTCGTCGTCCATCAGAGCGCCGGTGGGGTTCTGGAAGTCGGGGATGAGGTAGGCCAGCGCGGGCCGCCACTGGCGGAACGCGTCGGAGAGGTAGTCCATGTCCCACCCCTGCGGGGTCACCCCGACGGTGCGCACGCGCGCCCCGGTGCGGCGTGCGGCGTCCAGCGCGTGCGGATAGGTCGGCGACTCCACCAGGACCTCGTCGCCGGGTTGGACCAGCAGGTCCATGATCAGGGCGATGCCCTGCTGGGCGCCGTTGGTGACGAAGATCTGCTCCGGGGTGGTGGGCAGTCCGCGCTCGACGTAGCGGCGGGCGATGGCGTGCCGCAGCTCGGGGAGGCCGTAGGGGTAGTAGCCGAGACCGCTGACGTGCGCGGAGAGCTGTTCGGCGGCCTGGCCGGCTGCGGCGCGCAGGCCCTCCACCGCGGGTGGGGCGGCCACCCCCAGGTCGATGTGCTCGGAGGCGTGCCCGAACGGGGAGGGCTCGCTCGTCACGGCGTCGGGAAGGACGGTCCAGCTGCCCGCTCCCTGCCTGCTCTCCAGGAACCGGTTGTCGCGCAGCCAGGCGTAGGCCGCGGTGACGGTGTTGCGGCTGACGCCGAGGGCGCCGGCGAGGTCGCGCTCGGCGGGCAGCCGGGTGTTGGTGGGCACGCGTCCGTCCAGGACGAGCGCGCTGACGGCTCGGGCGATGGCGAGGTAGTAGGGGCGTTCGACGGGGGCCTCGCCGATGAGCCGGGCCAGGAGGCGCCCGTTGATCCTCCTGGTTCCGCTTCCGCCGCCGGCGCGCTCCGACGGGCGACGGCCGCTCTGCCTCGCCATGCCGTTCCTCCGTCTTCCCACACGTCACGAATCAGGCCAGTTGACTGGATTGGCACTTCATTTCGAGCGCCACCTCAGCCACGATACCCAGGTGGATCCCCTCTGGCTCCCGGCCGGGCCGAGTACGCGGGGATTCCGATGCGGGTCCCCGCCGGACCTCCGATGCGCCCGCGCCGCCTGCCCCGCGCGGGCAGCGTTTCATCCGATGATCCGGTGGTGTGTTAGCCGAGTGCGCCCCCGGGACCACCGCGGGCGGCGCGGATCGGCCCCGAAGCGCCTCCTCCTACCGAAGGGCAGTACCTCCGTGACCGCAGAACAGCGCCCCGACCGCCCGACGGCCGCCGGCCTGGCCGGCCGGGTGATGATCACCCCGCTCCTGCCGCGCCCCCGGCTGCGCCGCCTGGTCCGGCTGTACGCGGGGCTGACCCTGTACGGGCTGAGCGGTGCGCTGCTGGTCCACTCCGAACTCGGTTCCATGCCCTGGGACGTGCTGCACCAGGGCCTGGCCCGTCAGACGGGGCTGTCCATCGGCACGTGGAGCGTCCTGGTGGGCGCCCTGCTCATGCTGCTGTGGATCCCGCTGCGCCAGAAGCCGGGACTGGGCACGCTGAGCAACGTGGTCGTGGTGGGCATGACGGTGGACCTGTTCCTGTGGCTGCTCCCCGAGACCGATTCCCTGGTGGCACGTGTGGGGCTGTTGGTACTGGGCGTGCTGGTGTGCGCGATCGCGACGGGGTGCTACATCGGAGCCCGGTTGGGCCCGGGGCCGCGTGACGGCCTCATGACCGGACTCGCCGCGCGCGGGTGGTCGGTGCGCCTCGCCCGAACCGCGATCGAGGTGGCGGTCGTGGTCGCCGGAGTCCTCCTGGGGGGCACGGTGGGGGTGGGGACCGTGGTCTTCGCGGTGGCGATCGGACCCCTCGCGCACCTGTTCCTGCCACTGTTGCGAATGCCGGATGAGACACCCGAAACCCCACTGCCGGAGGCCCCTTAGCCATTTCGTCATCGGTCGTTGATCACCGCGTCATAACTTCTGCCCACCAAAATCCCCCAATACCGCACATACCTCGCTGCACTTCCAGATGCACGTGCACTTGCGGGTAGCGCGGGCCCCGCGGAAGGGGGAAGATGGGACCGCGGTGAACGGAAGGACCGTCTTCGGCACAGTTCCTCAGGACCGGCCTTTTCGGCTGCCCTCTCCTGGGCACATACCCGGGTATGAAGGCGCAGGAGAGGCACCCCGGAGGAGTCGCGTGACCCGAACGGCGCCCTGTCCCACCAGCGGGTACGACCTGTTGGCGGGTTGGGGGGATGACCCCCGGCGGGGCGTGCACACGACCGTGCGCGAAACCCTCCGCGATGGTGCGGCAGACCCCCGCGAGACATCGGCGCCGACCGCAGCAACCAGGACGACGTGATGGGGGTGAGCCGCGTGCCCGGCTGGATTGAAGACTACGCAATGATCGGCGACATGCAGACCGCCGCGCTGGTCGGGCGTGACGGTTCCGTCGACTGGGCCTGTCTGCCCGACTTCGACTCCTCCGCCTGTTTCGCCGCCATTCTGGGCGACGACCAGAATGGCAGCTGGACCCTCAGGCCCGCCGACGGCGAGCCCCGCGCCACCCGTCGCCGCTACCGGGGCGACACCCTCATCCTGGAGTCGGAGTGGGACACCGACACCGGTTCGGTGCGGGTCATCGACTTCATGCCTCCCCGCGGCGGCGCACCCCACATCGTGCGCATCGTCGAGGGCCTGCGCGGGTCGGTGCGCATGGAGACCTCCATGCGCATCCGCTTCGACTACGGCCACGTCGTGCCGTGGGTGCACCGCACCGGCGCCGAGCTGGTGGCCGTCGCCGGCCCCGACGCCATCTGGCTGAGCACCCCCATCGAACTCCAGGGCCACAACTTCACCCACGACGCCACCTTCGACGTCACCGCGGGCCAGCGCGTGCCGTTCGTGATGACCTGGCACCCCTCGCAGGTGGAGGAGTCCGACCACCTGGACGCGGAGAAGGCCCTCTCCCGCACCGAGAGGTTCTGGGAGAAGTGGGTCAACCAGTGCACGTACGAGGGGCCCTACCGCGAGGCGGTCATCCGCTCCCTCATCGTGCTCAAGGCCCTCACCTACCGCCCCACCGGCGGTATCGTCGCGGCGCCCACCACGTCCCTGCCGGAGGAGATCGGCGGGGTCCGCAACTGGGACTACCGCTACTGCTGGCTGCGCGACGCGACCATCACCCTGGAGGCGATGATCCGGTCGGGGTACAAGGACGAGGCCCTGGCGTGGCGCGAGTGGCTGGTGCGGGCCGTCGCGGGCGAGCCCCAGCTGATGCAGATCATGTACGGCATCCGCGGTGAGCGCAGGCTCACCGAGTGGGAGGCCGACTGGCTGCCGGGCTACGAGGGCTCCCGGCCGGTCCGGGTCGGCAACGCCGCCGTCGGCCAGTACCAGCTCGACGTCTACGGCGAGGTCATGGACGTGCTGCACCTGGCCCGCCGCCACAACATCCGCGGCGGCGACTACCTCTGGGGGTTGCAGCGGTCCCTCGTCAACTACCTGGAGTGGTGCTGGGACGAGCCCGACGAGGGCCTGTGGGAGGTACGCGGCCCCCGCCAGCACTTCGTGCACTCCAAGGTGATGGCCTGGGTGGCGGCCGACCGCGCGGTGCGCAGCATCGAGGAGTTCGGCAAGGAGGGCCCCATCGAACGGTGGCGGGCCCTGCGCGACACCATCCACGCCGAGGTGTGCGAGTACGGCTACGACCCCCAGCGCAACACCTTCACCCAGTACTACGGCAGCAAGGAGCTGGACGCCGCGCTGCTCCTCATCCCCGAGGTGGGGTTCCTGCCCTACGACGACCCGCGCGTCGTCGGCACCATCGAGGCCGTCCGCAACGACCTCATGGTCGACGGGTTCGTGCTGCGCTACCGCACCGACCTGGAGAACTCCGCCGACCAGCTGCCCGGCGACGAGGGCGCCTTCCTGGCGTGCAGCTTCTGGATGGCCAACGCGCTGCTGTCCATCGGCCGCCAGGACGAGGCCCGCGAACTCTTCGAGCGGCTGCTGTCGCTACGCAACGACGTGGGCCTGCTGGCCGAGGAGTGGGACCCCCGGGCGGGCCGCCAGGTCGGCAACTTCCCGCAGGCGTTCAGCCACGTGCCCCTCGTGACGACCGCCCTCAACCTGGCCACCAGGCAGGGCGGCTGGCGCGCGGAGTAACACCCCTCCCCTGTCCCGGGACGCCCCCTCCCGGCGGCGGGCCCCCGCGACCGTGACGGTCGCGGGGGCGCCGGGGTCACTCCTTGAGGAGGGTGGGGTCCGCCCACACGGGATGGATGTTGTAGTCGTCGCTCTCGACCTCGATCCGCAGGCGCAGTGCGTCCCGCACGTCCACCTCGATCTCCATGGGCTCGCCCAGGCTCAGGGTCTCGGTGACCACCGGTTCGTCGTCCACGTGGACGACGAACGTGGTGGCGGCGCCCGCCCGCGAGTCGTCCTGCACACCGATGGTGGCGGTGAAGGTCGTCCAGTTGCGGCCGAGGTCGTAGTCGACCCAGCCGGTGCACTCCCTGTACTCGGCGTCCGCGCAGGAGCCAGGGGCGAGCGCCCGCGTGTACACCTGGCCGTCGACCTGGGCCCGGCCCGTCTCCGGCTCCCAGCCGCCGCCCTCCGCCAGGTCCACGGGGGTCATCTGCGTGAGGAGGGTGGAGTCGCCCGCGGAGGGAGCCCCGGACGCGTCCTCGGAGCCCGGACCGGCGTCACCCAGCACGGGATCGCTCGCCTCCCCCGTGGGCTCGGCGGCGGTCCCCTCCTGGCCCTGCGACGGCTCCGACGGCTCCGGCTGCCCGGAGTCCTCCGCGGTCGGCTCCTCGGCGGCGACGGTCGTGGAGGACATCCGGTCCATGACGAAGTAGGTGCCCGCCGAGCCCGCGACCATGGCGAGGACGATGACGACGCCCAGCCCGATCAGCAGGGGCTTGCGCGACTTCCTGCGGGCGGGCGCCTCGGCCTGCGCTGGCGTGGGGGCCGGCGGGACCGGGGAGGCGAAGGCCCCGGTGGCGTCGGGGCGCGGTGGGCCCGACCAGCCGGGCCGGTGCCCGGTCGGCGCCTGGTGGTGCGGGGGGACCGGGCCCGAGTACGCGGCGGACCGCCCCTGGGCTCCGGCCGACGCCGGGCGCTGCTGCGGCACGCCCTGTGCGGGCGATCCGGGGTGAGTGCCCTGGGGCGGCTGCCCGGGTCGGGGGCCGGGCTGCCGGGGCGCCCCGGGGCCGCCGCCGCGGGGGCCGCCGGTGGGAGGTGCCGCCTGGGGGCCCTGGGTGTGCGGGGCGCCCTGGGGTGCGCCGCGCAGGCCGCCGACCGGCCGCGGGGGCATGTCGTCGGCGTCGGGCACCGGCGGTCCGCCACGGACCTGCCCGGACGCCGTCGTGGCGGACGGGTCGGAGGACGCGGACGGGGTCTGTGCGCCCGGCCGCCCCTGCGGCGGGGTCGCGCCCGCGGCCGGAGCGCTCACCGGGGGCGGCCCGGAGAAGCGGGCTCCCTGCGGGGGCGCCGCCCCCGCGGAGGCGGTGTCCTCGGACCGCGCAGGTCTGCCGTGGTCGTCAGGGGCACCCTCCCCGGTGCTCCCGGATCCGGGGTCGGAGGGTTCGCGCTCGGGCTCCCCCGTCCCGGCGCCGCCGGGCCCCTCGGCCACGGCCGCCGCCAGGACGGCGTCGCCCGGGTCGGAGACCGGCCCGGTCCACGGCGCCGACGTGGCCAGCGACCGGAGGGCCCGGACCCAGTCCGCGGACGCGGGCCGGTCGGCGGGCTCGGCCGAGAACATGGCCATGACGAGCTCGCGCTCCCGCTCACCCGCGTTCGCGACGAGCGGGAGCGCGCCGAACCGCTCGCGCAGCTGCTCGGGGGCGGGCGGCGGGTCCTCGCCGGTCAGGGTGAAGTAGGCGATCGCGCCGAACGCGTACCGGTCGGTGGCCGCCGAGTACTCGCCGGTGAAGATCTCCGGTGCCGCGTACCCGGGTGTGAACCAGGGGCGTGCGGTCATGTGGCGTGCCGCGATCCGGCTCAGCCCGAAGTCGACCAGCGTCGCCTGGCCCTCGTCGCTGATCATGACGTTGCCGGGTGAGAGGTCCCCGTGCACCACCACCCGCTTGGACGGGGTGGCGCGGCCCGAGTGCAGCACGTCGAGCACCAGTGCGACCTGCTCCAGGTAGCGCAGCGCCTCACGCTGTCCGCGCGGCCCCTCGACGGTGTGCTCGGCCCGCCAGTCGCGCAGGTCGACGCCCTGGACGTAGTTCATGACCAGGTACAGCGCGCGGTCGGTGTACTCCTCCGAGCCGTCGGCCGGATGCTCGGGAGCGCCCTCGAAGTGCTCCCGGACACCGACCACCCCGAGCCGGTTGATGAAGCGCAGCAGCTCCGCCTGCTCGCCCCACTTGGCGCTGAGCTCGGCGAACTGCTCCTCGTTCGAGGTGACGTCGGAGTTGAGGACCTTGACCACGACGGGTTCGGTCTGCCCCGCGAGGGTCACCTCGGCGAGGTAGAGCGTGGCTTCGCCGCCGCGCCCCACCGAGCGGACAAGGCGGTACTTGTCCGGTTGGGAGTCCGGACCGACGTAGAGATGGAGGCTCACTCTCTGACACTCATTCCACACGGGGGGTAGGCGCACCTGGGGCGCAGGGGATCCCGCCCTCGGGCGGGAGACCACAGTAACGCGGGCCGCTGTACTCTTACGCCCTGTACGACCGGAAGGCCGTCAGTGGCCACCGGACGTCGCGCACACGAACGCGAACGGCGGGGGGCCGCGGTGACCGGAGAACGGGTCCTGGGCGGCCGCTACCGTCTGCTCTCCCCCCTGGGCAGGGGCGGGATGGGCGAGGTGTGGCGGGCGGTCAACGAGCTGCTGGACCGGCACGTGGCCGTCAAGCTCATCCGGGCCGGCCGGACCGGTTCCGACGAGGTCGGCGCCCGGTTCCGCCGCGAGGCGCGGATCACCGCCCGCCTCGCGGGCCACCCCAACGTGGTGATCCTGCACGACTTCGGCCAGGACGACGCCCCGGGTGCGTCCGGCTCGGTGTACGCGGTGATGGAGCTGGTGCCGGGCCGTCCGATGACGGCGGTGCTGCGGGAGAGCGGGCCCATGCCGGTGCCGCGCGCCGCCGACCTGGTGTCGCAGGCCGCGTCGGGGCTGGGCGCAGCGCACGCGGCCGGGGTCGTGCACCGGGACGTCAAGCCGGGCAACCTGATGGTGGTCGAGGACGGCGCGGGGGGCGGCACCGTGAAGGTGCTGGACTTCGGGATCGCCGCGATCACGGCCGCCACCCAGAGCCGCCGCATCACGCAGGCGGGCCAGGTGATCGGCACGCCCCTGTACATGTCGCCCGAGCAGGTGCGCGGTGAGCAGGTCGGGCGGTCCGGCGACCTCTACTCCCTGGGCGCGATCCTGTACGAGCTTCTGACCGGGCGGCCCCCGTTCCGCTCCGACCGTCCGCTGTCGGTCCTGCGCATGCACCTGGTGGACGTTCCCCCGGCCGCGTCGGAGCTGCGCCCGGAGATCCCGGCTCCGCTGTCGGACCTGGTGGCGTCGATGCTGGCCAAGCGCGCCGAGGACCGGCCCGCGAGTGCCGGGGAGGTGCGGGACCGGCTGGCCCCCTTCCTGCACTCCCTCGCGGAACGGCCCTCCCGGCCGCGGTCACTGCCGGGTCCGAGCGGTCCCGTGCCGGTCCCGGGCACCCGGCCCTACACGCGGGCGGGGGCCACCCGCGCGGAGACGGCCGGCCCGGAGGAGCCCGTGCGCCTGCTGGCCCTGGTGGACGAGGCGCGGTCCCTGGCCGACTCCGGCCAGTTCGCGGCAGCGGCGCGTGACCTGCGCGGTCTGCTGCCCCGGATGCTGGCGACGTTCGGACCCGACCACCAGGACACCCTGAGGGCGCGCCGCCAGGAGGCCTACCTGACCGGGAAGAGCGGGGAGCACCGGTCGGCGGTGACCGCCCTGGACTCCCTGTTGGCCGACCTGATGCGGGTCCACGGCGCGCGGCACCCGGAGACGCTGGCCGTCCGGTACTACCTGGCGACGAACGCGGGGCGGGCGGGGGACCACGCGCTGGCCGCGCGGGTCCACGGGGAGCTGGTGCCCGACCTGGTGGCCGTGCACGGGCCGGGTTCCGAGAGGGTTCTGACCACGCGCCTGTACCTGGCGTTCGAGGTCGGCGAGGCGGGGCGGCCCGAGCGGGCCGTGGAGCTGCTGGAGGAGCTGGTGCCGGACCTGACCCGGCTGCTGGGCGAGGACGACGCGGCCACGCTGCGGGCGCGGCACTACCACGCCGCCTACCTGGGCCACGCGGGCCGACCGGCCGAGGCCGCGCACCGGTACCACGCACTGCTCGCCCAGTACACGCGGGTGCACGGCGCGCAGAGCGACGCGACCGCGCGCATCCGCGCCCACCTGCAGCAGTGGCAGGACCGCTCCCGCCGCTAGATTCCCTGTGCTCTCAACGGTGGTGGGCGTACCGTGCATCCCATGGCAGCTCTTCGAGAAGTGACCGTCGACCGGGAGGCGGACGCGGGCTACCTCGCGCTCTCCGGCGCTCCCGTGGCGAGGACGGCCGACCACGGGTCGTTCGTCGTGGACTACTCCACCGACGGCAGCCCTGTGGGGATCGAGGTGCTGACTCTCGACCGACCGCTCGATGTGCACGGAGTACTGGAGGTCCTGGGCGGCACCGCGGTGGACCCCGACACCGACGCGTGGGTGCGCGCCTTCGCCGCCCGGATCGGCGACGACCGTGTGCCCTCGCCTCCTCCGGCAGGACGCCCGGGACCGCGCCCACCCGCGAACGGAACACGCTTCCCCGCCACCTGAGGGAGACGGGCGCGGAGCTCGCGGCGCGCAGGTGAGGTGGGGGCCGGAGGGCCGATCGCCCGGAAGGGGCGTGGTTGTCGCTGTCTGCCGCTAGTGTTCTGGCCATGGCCAAGGACCTCAACGAAATCATGGACGCCGGGTGGGCGAAGGCCCTGGAGCCGGTCGCTCCGCAGATCGCCGCGATGGGCGACTTCCTCCGTCAGGAGGTGGCCGACGGGCGCACCTACCTGCCCTCCGGGGACCACGTCCTGCGCGCCTTCCAGCAGCCGTTCGACGACGTGCGCGTGCTGATCGTGGGCCAGGACCCCTACCCCACCCCCGGCAACGCGGTGGGGCTGAGCTTCTCCGTCGCCCCCGACGTGCGCCTGCCCGCGAGCCTGCGCAACATCTACAAGGAGATGCAGGAGGACGTCGGGACGACCATGCCCTCCAACGGCGACCTCACCCCGTGGGCCGACCAGGGCGTGCTCCTGCTCAACAGGGTGCTGACGGTGGCCCCGGGCAGCGCCGGGTCGCACCGGGGCAAGGGCTGGGAGGCCGTGACGGAGCAGGCCATCCGGGCACTGGCCGAGCGCGGCAAGCCGCTCGTGGCGATCCTGTGGGGACGCGACGCCCGCAACCTGCGCCCGATGATGCCGGGCGTGCCGTGCGTGGAGTCCGCTCACCCCAGCCCGCTGTCGGCGCGCAACGGCTTCTTCGGTTCGAAGCCGTTCAGCAGGACCAACGCGATGCTGGAGGAGCAGGGCGCCCAGCCTGTCGACTGGCAGCTGCCCTAGGCCCCCGGGCCCCGCGCCCTCCCCCACCCCTGTCGACCTGTGGACTCGGCACCGCCCCCGGTGCCGGGTCCGACCGCGTTCCACCCCTCGAAAGCGGAAAGGCCCCCTGCGATGGCGAAGAAGCTCACCTACGCTGACGCCCTGAGAATCCTCGGCAAGAACGACTCGGACCTGCTGGGCTTCGCGGAGAAACTGGCCGACGGCGGGCTGGCCCTGGTGGGGGTGCCGGACCTCTTCGGGGCCCGGTCCTACCTGGTGGGCAAGGGGCGGCAGGCCGTCGAGGGGATCCGGGACAAGCTCAGCGGCGAGAGCCGGATGTCGCGGACCGAGAAGATCGCCGCCGCGTACCGCGTCCTGCAGGTCGTCTCCCTCCTGGAGGCGGTCGAGGAGTCCTGGGACACGGCCTCGATGCCGTTCCCGCTGGAGGACCTGGAGCTGACCTCGGAGGGACAGCTCGACCTGTTCCAACAGGAGCTGTCCGCCTCGGAGCCCCCGGGGCCGTTGGTGCTCGCGCACTCCCAGGAGGCGGACGGGACCGCTCCGGGGGCCACCTCCTACCTCGGAGCCGCCCAGGCCTTCGGCCTGGTGGTCGCCGGATCGGCGGAGGCCGCGGAGCACGGCATCACGTCCGCCCATCACCCCTCCCTCCAGCTGCTGACGGCGGACCTCCCCCGGCGCGCGCACGAGCGCTTCCAGGAGAACTACCGCAGGCTCGCCGCGGAGATCCCCGAGTTCGGCATGTGGGCACACCTCGACGCGCACGAGGACACGCGTCGGCGCCTGGACGCCGGGTTCGGCGACCTGCACCGGCGGCTGTCGGCGATCGGCTCCCGGCGCGGAGTGGACGTCCGGCGCCGGGAACTGGCCGCCTCCTACCGGGCGGTCCTGCGCCAGCCCGTCCTGAGGACGGACGAGACCGCGCAGGGGCTGGTCCTGCCCCCGCTCGAGGACGCCTACATCCCGCCGCACGGCCGGATCGCGCGGATCCACGGCGGCGCCTCGCCCTCGGTGGAGGCGTGGTGGCAGCAGCAGACCCTGTTCGACGACCTCCAGGTGTTCCTCGCCGCCCACCTGGTCCACACCGACAGCACCGAGTTCCCCACCGTCGTCCTCGGCCACCCCGGGGCGGGCAAGTCCAAGTTCACGGAGATGCTCGCCGCCCGGCTCCCCGAGTCCGACTTCCTCCCGATCCGGGTGGAGCTGCGCGCGGTCCAGCCCAACTCCCCCATCCACGTGCAGATCGAGGAGGGGCTGGCCGCCACCCTCCACACCCGGGTGTCCTGGCGCGAACTCGCCGAGTCGGCGGACGGCGCGCTCCCCGTCGTCATCCTGGACGGATTCGACGAACTCCTCCAGGCGACCGGGGTGGACCGCTCCGACTACCTGGAGCGGGTGCAGGAGTTCCAGCACCAGCAGGACGCGCTGGGCCAACCGGTGGTGGTCATCGTGACGAGCCGCACCGTGGTCGCGGACCGGGCGCGCTTCCCCGACGGCACCGTCGTGATCCGGTTGGAGCCCTTCGACGGGCCGCGGATCGGGCGCATGCTGGAGGTGTGGAACCGGGCCAACGCGCGGGCCTTCGCCTCCTCGGGCCTGGCGCCCCTCACCCCCGATGTCCTGGCACCGTACTCGGAGCTGGCCGAGCAGCCGCTCCTGCTCCTGATGCTGCTCATGTACGACGCCGGGGACGGCGCCCTGCGCAGGGCGTCGGACGCGCTGACGCACGGGGAGCTGTACGAGCGGCTTCTGGCCATGTTCGCCAGGCGCGAGGTGGAGAAGCACCGGTCCGGGCTCAGCAGGCGCGACTTCGACGCGGCGGTCGATGACGAGCTGCACCGCCTGGAGGTCGCCGCCCTGGCGATGTTCACCCGCCGCAAGCAGAGCGTCGGCACGGAGGAGTTGGACCGGGACCTGGCGGTCCTCATGCCCGACGCCGCGCTGCGCCCCGCGGACACCGACCTGCACGGCCGCATCGACCCGGCGCACCAGGTGCTCGGACGCTTCTTCTTCGTCCACGAGGCCCGCGCCAGGGTCGGCGACGGCACGGCGAGCGTGTTCGAGTTCCTGCACGCGACCTTCGGCGAGTACCTGGTGGCCAGGGCCGTGGTCGCCGCCCTGGCCGACCTGGACGACGCCCGGTCGCGTTCGTCGCGCCGCAGGGGCAGGAGCGTGCGCCCCGACGACGGCGAGCTGTTCGCCCTGTCGTCGTTCGCGAGCTACGCGGGGCGCGACAAGGTGGTGGACTTCCTCTCCGAGCTGCTGGAACGACGGTTCGCGGACGAGCCGGAGGCACGCGAGGACTACGCGGAACTGCTCGTCGAGCTGTTCCAGGAGGCGCCGTTCCCGGCCTCCCACCGCTCCTACACCGAGTACGAGCCCTCCCGGCTGCCGCTGACCCGCCGCGAGGGGAACTACACCAGCAACCTGATGATCCTGCTGGTCCTGGTCCGCCAGGAGCCGGTCGACGCCCGGGAGCTGTTCCCGGGAACCCCCGAGCCCGACCAGGCCCTCCTGCACACGACGTCGTTGTGGCGCACCCTCCCCGGCGCGGAGTGGTTCAGCATCGTCTCGACGATCCGCGTCCGCCACCTGGACGGCTGGTCGGAGAGCGGCCCGGTCACCGTCCTCGACAGGGAGGACGGCTCACCCGTCGACGTCGGCGAGTGCCTGGGGTTCGAGCTGGGCAAGCGGGGAGGGTCCCGTCCGGTCGTCGTCGACCCGTACGGCATCTCCGTGCCGTACGACTCGGTCACCTCCCGTCTGATCCGGTCGATGGCGATGCGCGTGAACGGCACGGCGGCGCGCTTCGCGATCGGGCTGATCCCTTTCCTGCGGCACATCTCCACGGATCTGGGCACCTGGTACGAGGACTCCAAGGACGACCGGGTCTGGTCCGAGCTGCACGAGGTCCTGCGGCTGCGGCTGGAGCCCGCGCACCTCAGCCCCCACCAGCGCCTGGACACCTACAGGAGGCTGCTGTCGCAGTCGACTCTGGGCTGCCTCGAACTCATCACGCTGACCCAGGCCGCCGAGGACCTGGCGTCAGCCTCGGCGGCGCCCTTCCCGAACGTCATGTCCGAACACCTGGGCACACTGCTCCGCCGCTACTTCGCGCGCCTCAAGGACGCCGTTCCGGGCCCGCGGCTCAGCGAGGCCGTCGTCATGCCGGTCCTGGCCTCGCTGCCCGACGACGTCGTCACCGCCCAGGTGGCGGAGTACGTCCGGGGGCTCCTGGACGGGCAGGAGGCGTCGCCGCACCTGCCCGAGCCCGTCGACTCCGTCCCGCCCGGCCGACGGGTGGAGGCGGCGTACAACCAGTCCGGAAGCGGCGGGGGCCTCCCCTAGGCCGCGTTCCGCGGATCATTCCGGGCTCGCGTCCCCCGGGCTGCCTCTCGCCGCGCCGACTGCGCTCGGACAGCCGAACCCGGGCTGACCCGCGCTACTCGTCTTGCGAGAGATGGCCTGGAAGCCGCTCGCGTCGATCGGCGCAAGCGCCGAGTCAACCGAAAGCATCCACGGAACACGTCCTAGCCCGGGGCGCCGGCCCGGCGGACGCGGCGCACCAGCGCCGGGACGACGTCGCCGATGGGGTCGTGCAGGACCGCGCCCGCGAAGTCGTCGTAGGGGGTGGGCTCGGCGTTGACGACGACCAGGGAGGCCCGCGCCATCATCGCCACGTCGCACAGCCCCGCCACCGGGTGGACGGTCAGCGAGGTGCCGACGGCGAGGAAGACGTCGCACTCCTGGGCGGCCCGGGTGGCCGCGCCGATGACGTCGGAGTCGAGGCGCTGGCCGAAGGAGATGGTGTCGGACTTCTGGATGCCCCCGCACTCGACGCAGTGGGGGTCGGACTCCTCGTCCAGCCGCGCCAGCACCGTCGGGGCGGGGGTGCGCAGCCCGCACTCCATGCACATGATGCGCAGCATGGTGCCGTGCACCTCGATGACGGCGTCGTCGGGCACCCCGCCGCGCTGGTGGAGGCCGTCGATGTTCTGGGTGATGAGCGCCCGCAGCCGCCCCATGGCGGACAGGTCGGCGAGTGCCCGGTGCGCGGCGTTGGGCTCCGCCTCCCACACCGGGTGGGCGCGTCGCTGCGACCAGACCTCGCGGCGCACGTCCACGTCTCCCATGTAGGAGTCGATGTCCGACATGGCCTCCGCGCTCGGGTTCGTCGTCCACAGGCCCTTCGGCCCCCGGAAGTCGGGGATGCCGGAGTCGGTGGACACGCCGGCGCCGGTGAGCACGGTGATGCTCCCGGCGGACGCGAGGAGGTCGGCGGCGTGCTCGAACTCCTCGGGGTCGGCGAACGGCGCGGCAGGGGTGCTCATCGAGGCCATACCCCATTGTGACAGCGGCGCGGGACCGGGTCCTCCACGCCCTCCGCCGGGTCCTGGCGGGGTCCTTCGCGGGGCCGTAGCCTCGGGAACCGGGGGGTGCGGACGCGAAAAGCCCGGCCGATGCACGCGAGAGGGGCAAAGGGTGCAAAAATCATCCCAATCATGAAGCAGCCGTCCTACATCCTCGTGGTCAACGGGACCAAGGTCCAACGCCCGGTGTTCGTCCTGGGCGCCCCCCACTCCGGGGTCTCCGAGGTCGCCCGCGCCCTGTCCCGCGCGCCCGGGTTCCACCTGGGGGCGGGTTCCTCGGGCGTGCTCAACGCCGTCTACGCCGTGGCCAGACGCCCGTCGCTGGCCCGGGAGAAGGTCGCCGGAACGGCGAGCCTCCTTCGCGAGGCCTACGCCGAGGCCTGGCAGCTCACCCCCCTCACCTGTCCGAAGTGCCCGGGACCGTGGGCCCGCGTGCCCGCGAACGCGTCCGCGGAGCCGTGCGAGCACAGCGCCGAGGCGCACCGCTACGGTGACGCCAGTCCCGACCTGCTCTTCGCCGCGACCGCCCTGCACGCGGCGTTCCCCGACGCGCTGTTCGTCCAGGTCATCCGGGACGGGCGCGACGTCATCGCGGACATGATGGACGACGAGCGCTCCCTGGCCTGGCTGAAGCCGAGCTTCATGAAGCTGGACCACGAGTTCCCGAACCACTTCTTCGGGCTGGAGGACCAGTCGGACCTGGACGCTTTCACGGAGGGCTCCACCGCCGCCAAGTGCGCGATGCGCTGGCGGGGCGCGGTGCGCATGTCCGCGCTGCTGCGCCGGGAGATCGGGGCCGACCGTCTGCTGACCCTTCGCTACGAGGACCTGCACGGCGGCGAGGTCGAGACGGCGGAGCGGCTGCGGGAGTTCTGCGGCGCCCGGGTGTCGGCGTCGGAGCTGTTGAACGACCAGTCGTGGGGCGTGGGTTCGTGGCGCGACCGCCTCTCCCGCAACCAGCACGGGGACGTGCACGAGGTGGCGGGTGTGGAGTTGTCCCGGCTCGGCTACCTGTGACCGCCGTCCCCCTGGGCTGAGCCGGCGCCGGCGGGGCGGCAGGTCCGCCCCACCGGGGGCGGCCGGGACGTCGGGCGCCCGGGCGGTCTCCCCCGGCAAGTGCCCGGGGCGGGGCCGAGCTCTGCGCCCGGCCCCGATGAGGGGCCTGCTACGGCACGTTCCGGCGACCGGACCCCGTGACGGCGAACGGCCCGGTGGCGAGCGTCTCCTCGGCCTCCTCGACCAGCTCGCGCGCCTCGGCCCCGTCGATGAGCCCGTCCTCACCGGTCTCCGGCACAACGGCGGTGCACACCAGCGCCACGAGGGCGCCGGGCTCCAACAGGTCGGTCACGCCCACGACGGCCATCGGCGGGTAGTAGCGGCCCATGTGGCGCCGGTAGACCGAGCCGATGGTGCCGCTGTTGACGCGGTAGGACCTCATCGACGTGGTGTACACGCACATGTCCACCACGTGCGCGGGCTCGGCCCCGGCGGCGCGCAGGGCCTCCACCAGGTTGGCGAGCGCCCGGTCGAACTGCTCCACCACGGACTTCCCGGCGACCCTGCCGTCGGAACGTCGCGCTATCTGTCCGCCGACGCGGATGACCTGCCCGGGTCTGACCACGAGCGCGTGGGAGAACCCCACCGGGTCGGCGAGGGAAAGCGGGTTGACGATCTGGTGCGGTGTCCGGTCCATCGGCGTCCCTCCTTGTTCCTGCGGCTCCCGCCGCGCGGTCCGGAACGGTCCCCCGGGGGGAGGTCCGCGGACGTGCGGCTACGATGAGCGCATGTCGATCACACTGCTGTTGTCCGCTGTCGCCCTTGTCGCCGTGCTGGCGCTGTTCGCCGCGATCTTCGTCGGAGGCGCCGTCTACACCGGCCGCGTCCGCCGCCACGGCATCGAGGCCGTCCTCGCGGGTGCCCGCAAGCACCGGGAACTGCGCGGCTAGGTCGCGCTCCTCCTCACACGCGCCGCGTCCCGGCCACGGTGAGCCCCGGCCGGGCGTGGTGGGGCGGCCGGGCCCGCACGGCCCCGGGGGCGTGTCCCGTGCGTCTTTCGGGGCTCGCGTCCGCCGGGCTCCCCCTCGGCGCGGCGTCGCGCCCGTGGAGCACGAGCGGGCCGAACGCCGCACACCGCGTCCCGCGAGAGACCGCCCGGGCTTTGGCCCGCGGATCCGAGGGGCCCCGGGCAGGGCTCCCTAGTCGCCGTCGAACTCGTCGGGGTCGGGACCGAACCTGGTCCCGGTGTCGAGTTCGCTGATGCGGTCCATCTCCTCGTCGGAGAGCTCGAAGTCGAAGACCTCGAAGTTGGACCGGATGCGCTCCGGGGTCACCGACTTCGGGATGACCACGTTGCCCAGCTGGATGTGCCAGCGCAGGAGCACCTGGGCCGGCGTGCGCTCCTGCTCCTCGGCGATCGCGGTGACCGCGGGGTGGTTCAGGAGCCTGCCGTGACCCAGGGGGCTCCACGCCTCGGTCGCGATGTTGTGTTCGGCGTCGAAGCCGCGCACGGCCTCCTGGGTGAGCAGCGGGTGCAGCTCGATCTGGTTGACCATGGGCGCGATCCCGCCCTCCTCCATGACCCGCTCCAGGTGCGGCACCTGGAAGTTGCACACGCCGATGGCGCGCACACGGCCCTCCGCGTAGAGGCGCTCCATGGCCTTCCAGGTCGGCACGTAGAGGTCGCACCGGGGCAGCGGCCAGTGGATCAGGTACAGGTCGAGGACGGCCAGGCCCAGCAGGTCCAGGCTCTCGTCGAAGGCCCGCAGCGTGCCGTCGTAGCCTTGGTCCCGGTTGGCGAGCTTGGTGGTGACGAAGAGGTCGTCCCGGTCCAGCTCCGCTCTGCGCAGGGCCTCGCCGACCCCCTCCTCGTTGCCGTAGGCGGCCGCGGTGTCGATACTGCGGTATCCCGCCTCCAGCGCCGTCGAGACGGCGTCCACCACCTCGTCGTCTGGTACCTGCCACACTCCGAAGCCCAGCTGCGGCATTCGCACACCATTACTCAGAGTGATGCCGGGAACCGTCATCTGCTCTCATCCCCCGTCGGCCCTGAACGGTCCTGCTTCGTACGACGTGCGGCCTTCCCCGTGCCGCAGTCGCATACTGCCACGTCGGGGCGGGCAGCGGCCCGAGGCTGCGCCGCTGATGCGCGGGCTTTTTACCGATACCCACCGCCCTGCGCGCCCTCGGCCCCCGCCGTCCTCCCGGGCGCGCCGCGGCGCGTGACCGCCCGGTAGGCTGCCGGGCCGAGGCTGGAGGTGACCGGTGGGACACGAACAGCGCGCCCGGGTCAGTGCGGGGCTGGTGCGGGACCGCGCCGGACTGGTGGAGCGGATCGTCGCCGAGGTGTACGCCGAGGTCCCCGCCTACCGTGCGCTGCACGGCTCCCAGTTGGCGGAGGTGCGCGCGATCACCGGGTGGCTGGTCTCCCGCTCGCTGGAGCTGTGGGTGGCCGGGGAGACGCGGCTGCCGCCGGAGGACGTGGAACGGCTGCGGGGCATCGGGCGCTCGCGCGCCGCGGACGGGCGTTCGATCGGCGCCGTCGTCCGGGCGCACCGGGTCGGGTCGGTGGCGGCGGTGCGCGTCGTCTGCGAGTACGCGGCGGGAAAGCTCGACGCCGCCGACGTGTTCGCTCTGAGCGAACTCTGGCTGACCTCGATCGACCAGATCTCCGAGAGCCTGTCGGTGGGCCACGCCGAGACCGCCCACCGGCTGGACGCCGACCGGGAACGGGCGCGGAGGGCGTTCCTGGACGACCTCCTGATCGGTCGGCAGGCCTCGCGGGGGGCCATCCGCGACCGGGCGAGGACTCTGGGCATCGCACCGCCCGATCCGGCGGTCCTGGTCGTCGCGGAGACGGAGGGGACTCCCGCCGACGGTTCACCGCGGGCGGACACGGTGTCCGCCGGAATGGGGCTGCTGGGCCTGGTCGAACCCGCCGGGGCGGACCCGCTGCTGACCACGCGCTCGGGGCGGGTGGTGCTGCTTGCCTCCCCGGACGACGCCGGCAGGGTGGCCGCCGTGCTCGGCGCGCACCCGTGGCGGGGGTGCGTACTCGCGCCGCGCGCGCTCGCCGACATGTCGGCCGCCTACCGGTTGGCCGACGACGCGATGGAGACCGCTCCCCCGCACGCGTTCGACCCCGAGGGGCTGCTGCGGGAGGCCGACGCCTGCGTGCTTGCGCTGCTGAACGGCGGTCCGGTCACTCCGGCGTCGGTCCGGCGCACCGTGCTCGGTCCGCTGCTGTCGGCGGACCACGCCCATCTGCTGGAGACCCTGCGGGCCTACTTCCGGGAGGGCGCGGCAACGACGGCGGCGGACGCCCTGCACGTCCACGCGCAGACGCTGCGCTACCGGCTGCGCCGGGTCCGGGAGCTGACCGGCCACGATCCGCACCGGCCCTGGCCGCGTTTCGTACTGGAGACCGCCTGCGCCATCGCCCCCTGAACCCGCGGGGCGGACCGGGCCCGCGCCCGGCCACGGTCCGGGGCGGGTACACCGCGTCCGCCGCCGGGCGGGACGGGGCCGGACCACACGGGTCGGCGCGTGCGCGGCGCATGGCCGGAAACGGCCACCGGTGCTGGTCCCCGGGCGGGGGCCGGTGGGACGCACGGGGTAGGAACCACCCCGAACCCCCGGTACGAGAGGCACGCCATGTCCGTTTCCCAACCGCAGTTGCACGGCCCCGCGTTCGAGGCCGACCCCCACCCCGCCTACCGGTGGTTGCGGGAGCACTCCCCCGTGCACCGCGTGGACCTTCCCGGAGGGGCGTGGGCGTGGCTGGTCACCCGTCACGAGGACGCGCGGACGGTCCTCGCCGATCCCGACATGCTCAAGGATCCCTCGGCGGGCAACGCCCTCTGGCACGCGGCCGGCCTCGGGCTGCCCTACGACCACCGACCCAGCCTGGTACGCAGCATGGTCAACGTGGACGGGCCCGACCACACGCGGCTGCGCCGCATCGCGGGCCGGGCGTTCAGCCCGCGCAGGGTCCGGACCCTGGTGGAGAGCGCGGAACGCGTCACCGCCGACCTGATGGACGGCATCGCGGCCTCCGACCGGCCGGATCTGGTCCGGGACCTCGCCTATCCGCTGCCCATCGCGATCATCTGCGACATCCTGGGCGTTCCGGAGGCCGACCGGCCCGAGTTCCACCGCCGGGCCGCGGTCCTCGACTCCGCGTCCTACGAGGAGAAGGAGGCCATCGCCGCGACCACCGACTGGTTCGACGGCTACCTGGGGGAGCTGGTGGACGCCCGCCTGTCCGAGCCCTCCGACGACCTGCTCGGCGACCTGGTCGAGGCGCACCGCACCGGCGGGCTGACCCGCGACGAGGTGACGTCGACGGCGTTCCTGCTGCTGGTGGCCGGGCACGAGACGACGGTCGCGCTGATCGGGAACATGCTCTTCACCCTGCTGCGCCGCCCGGAGCGGTGGGACCGCCTGCGCGCGGACCGGACGCTCCTCGACCCGGCCGTCGAGGAGTCTCTGCGCCTGGAGAGCCCCCTGCAGAACGCGACCTGGAGGTTCCCGGGGAAGCCGACCACCGTGGGAGGAGTCGCCCTGGAGGCGGGCGATCCGGTCCTGGTCTCCCTGCTGTCCGCGGGCCGGGACCCCGAGCGCTACGAGGACGCCGACGGGTTCCGTCCGGAGCGCGGGGACTCGCACCTGGCGTTCGGGCACGGCGCGCACTTCTGCGTCGGGGCGCAGCTCGCCCGGATGGAGGTGCGGGTGGCGGTCGGCGCCCTGCTCGACCGGTTCCCGGGGCTGCGGCTGGCGGTGGACGAGTCCGAGCTGCACTGGTGGCCGAGCATGATCATGCACGGACTGTTCTCCCTGCCCGTGAGCCTGGAGCGGTGACGGCGGACACCGGGCGCACCGCACCCGAATCCGGCAAAAGCACAGAAAACTTACCCCGGGTTGGCGGGACGTTAGTCGCCCGGCGGCAGCGGGTATCCGAGACTGACACACGGAGCGCACCGCCGTGTGCGCTCCAGTCGCGAGAGCGAGTCACACCGACTGGAGGGGGACCAGAGTGACGACCGCAGACCGCAAGGCCCGGACGACGCCCAAGCCCAGGAGCAGCCAGCCGTGGCTGCACCAGAAGGGCAAGGAGATCCAGGAGTTCGGCACCGTCCGCCAGCTCCCGGTCGGCCTCTCCTACGACGCGCGGATGTACTCGTGCCAGCGGCTCAACCAGGTGCTGTGCGACACCCGCATCCTGCACGACCTGTACAAGAAGCACCACTGGCTGATGCGCGGGCACACGTTCTACCAGCTCCACCTGCTGATGGACAAGCACGCCGACGAGCAGACGGAGCTGATCGACAACATCGCCGAGCGGATCCAGACCCTGGGCGGGGTGGCCGTCGGCGACCCGAGGCACGTCGCGGAGATCACCAGCATCCCGCGCCCGCCCAACGGCGTCGAGGAGGTTCCCGCGATGCTCTCCCGCCTCCTGGAGGCGCACGAGACCATCCTGGAGGACTGCCACGACGCCGCCGCGCGGACCCAGGAGGCGGGCGACGACGGGACGAACGACCTCCTGGTGTCGGACGTGATCCGCACCAACGAACTGGAGGCCTGGTTCGTCGCCGAACACCTGGTGGACACCCCGCTCGTCCACGTCTGAGGCGGGTACCGCGCAGGCCCGTCGGAACGGGGCCCGAACGCGTCGGCCGAGGGGCCGGGCCCACTGCCCGGCCCCTCGTCGCGTGCCGCTCCCGGGATCCGGGCACGTGTCAGGCCAGGGTCAGCACGATCTTCCCGGTGGTGCGGTTCGCCTCACCCAGTTCGTGCGCCTTCGCGACGTCCTCCAGCGGGAAGGTGGCGGCGACCAGCGGCTTCAACCGGCCCTCGTCCACGAGCGCGGTGACCGCCTCCAGGCCCTTGTGGTCGGGTTCGACCATCAGGGTCACGCCGCGGATCCCGGCGCCCGCCTCCGCCGCCGCCCGGGCGACCCCCTCGGTGCCGAACGGGTCGGTCAGGCCGATGTACAGGCCGCCGGGGCGCAGGGTGCGCAGCGACCGCTCCAGGTAGTCGCCCCCGATGCCGTCGAGCACCACGTCCACGTCGTCGACGGCCTCGGCGAAGTCCACCGCCTCGTAGTCGACCACCCCGTCCGCGCCCAGGCCGAGCAGGATGTCGTGCTTGGAGGCGCGCGCGGTGCCGATCACGTGGGCGCCCCGCGCCCTCGCGATCTGGACGGCCAGGTGGCCCACGCCGCCCGCCGCGGCGTGGACGAGGACGCGCTGCCCGGACTCCACACGCGCGGTGTCCACCAGGGCCTGCCAGGCGGTGAGCGCGGCGAGCGGGAGGGCGGCGGCGTGGACGTGGTCCAGCCCCGCGGGCTTGGGGGCGAAGTGCCGCGCGGGACCCGTGACGTGGTCGGCGTAGGCCCCGGGCGTGTGGGGGAAGTTGGGCATCCCGTACACCTCGTCGCCGACGGCGAAGCGGGTGACCCCGGGAGCGACGGCGGAGACGACCCCGGAGACGTCCCAGCCCTGGCCGAACGGGGGCGTGTGCCAGTAGCCGGTGGACCGCATCTTCCAGTCGGTCGGGTTGACGCCCGCGGCGTGCACCCGCACCCGGATGTGGGTGGGGTCCGGCTCGGGCACGGGGGCGCCGACCACGTCCAGTACCTCGGGACCGCCGACGGTCTTCTGCTGGACGGTGCGCATCTGCTCTGTCATGGGCCCAGCTTCCCGTTTAAGGTATCCCTTGTATAGAAGGCACTTCTCCCATCTGTAGGTACCTGGTGTATACCACTCCTGACTTGCGAGAACTCGGCGGCGCCGATGTCTACCTGCGGAACTGTGCGTCCCGCAACGTCCTCTCACTGCTGTCCAACAAGTGGCTGTGCCTGGTGGTGGGGGTGCTCTCCTCCGGTCCCGCGCGCTTCGGTGCGCTGCGCCGCCGTCTGGACGGCATCACGCAGAAGATGCTGACCCAGACCCTGCGCGAGATGGAGCGGGCGGGGCTGGTCGACCGCCGGGTGTATCCGACGACGCCGCCCCGGGTGGAGTACAGCCTGACCCCGCTCGGCGCCGAACTGGAGACGCTGATGGGGGCGATCCGCGTGTGGTCGGAGGAGCACATGGGCGAGATCGCGACCGCCCGTGCGGACTACGACGAGCGCGCCGCCCGGCCGGTGGAGCCCCTGTAGGCTCCCGGGCGGCCCGTCCCGGGGCGTGCCGTGCGTTCGTCCCCGGGACGGGGGCGCCCGTCGGAGGGCGGTGGCCGCGTCCGGACGCGGCCCGGGGCCCCTCGCCCTCAGACGGGGGAGGCGATCGGCGCACGCGCGCCGCGCAGGAGCGGGAGCACCTCCTCCCCCACCCGCTGGGCCTCCTCCAGGTGCGGCACCCCCGCCAGGATGAACGCGTCCACGCCCAGTCCGATCAGCTGGTCCAGGCGTTCGGCCACCTGCTGGTAGCTGCCGACCAGACCGAACGCCGGCCCGCCCCGGAGCAGGCTGAACCCGCCCCAGACGTGGGGCTCCACCTCAAGGTCGCGGTATCCGGTGACCGGGCCGTCGATGAAGGACAGGCTCCGCGCGGCTCCGACCGAGTCGCCCGTGCGCCACGCGGCGAGGGCTGACGGATCGGCCGACTCGAAGCCGGTGCGCACCACGTCCCAGGCCGCCCTCTCGGTGGCGCGCGCGACCACGTCCACGCGCACGGCGAACCTCGGGGTCCGCCCCAGGGCGGCGCTGTGGGCCCGCACGGACGCGAACTTCTCGGCCAGGGCGGCGGTCGGCTCCATCCAGGACAGGTAGTAGTCGGCGTGCCGCCCTGCGGCGGCGATCGCGGCCGGGGAGGACCCCGAGAAGTAGACCTCCGGGAAGTCCTCGGCGGCGAGGGCGTCGGGCAGCGCACCGTCCTCCCCCCGGTAGAAGCGGCCGTCGAAGGAGTACGGCCGTTCCTTCCACACCCCCTTGTGGACGTGCAGGAACTCCGAGGTGCGCGCGTACCTGTCGTCGTGCGCGACCTCGTCGCCCCACCACAGCTGGGGCGGTCCGCCGCCACCGGTGATGACGTTGTAGACCACCCTCCCGCCCGTGGCCCGCTGGAGGCTGGCCGCCATGCGGGCGGCGTGCACCGGGTTCAGGAACCCCGGCTGGAACGCGATCATGAACCGGAAGCCGCGGGTCTCGCGGGCGAGCAGCCCGGCCGTGGCCCACGGGTCGTCGGTGAAGGGGAACGACGGCATCAGCCCGCCGTAGAACCCGGCGGCCTCGGCGGCGCGGGCCACGTCGGCCATGTGCTCGATGTACGCGTAGCCGTCGTCCGCCCCTCGCCGGAGCGCCGGGGCGATGCGGCCGGGGCCGTGGGGCTCCCAGTCACCTCGTGTGGCGGCGCGTTCGGTGAGCGAGCGCTGGTCGCCGTGCATGCCGATGCGCCAGTAGAAGTCAGTGGACACGGAAGGCCTCCCCTGAGGCGGACGGAATCGGCGGCGGGAGCACGCGCCCGCCGGGCGGGCGGACGGCGGACAGGGTGCGCGGGGTTTCAGCGGGCACCGGAGGCCTCCCTCGCCGCGAGTGCCTCCAGGGCGGGCAGGACGTGCTCTCCCAGGCGGTAGGCCTCCGGCAGCGCCGGGGTGGCCTCCACGACGAACGTGTCGACCCCGCGCCCCGCCAGGCGGTCCAGTTCGGCCGCCAGTTCGTCGGGGGTGCCGACCAGCCCTTCGGGCACGGTGTGGCCGAGGCCCGCGAACCCGTCCCAGTGCCCGGTCACGCCCTCGGGAGGGCCGTCGTCCCGGCCCGTCTGGCGCACCGACAGCGACAGCTCCACTCCCAGGCGCACCTCGCGGCCGTGGGCCGAGGCGCGATCGGCCAGTGCGGCTCGGACGGCGTCCAGGTCGGCGCCGAACCGCACCAGGTGCACGTCGGCGTGTTCGGCGGACAGGTCCAGCTCCGCCTCTCCGGTGCCGGAGAGGTACACGGTCGGGAAGGGGTGTCCGGCGAGCGGATGCCCGAACCCGCCGTCGAGCACCCGGTAGAAGTCGCCCTCGAAGGTGTAGGGGCGCTGGTGCCACACGCCCTTCGCGGCGGTGAGGAACTCGGCGGCGCGCCGGAACGCGTCGGGCCCGGTCACGGTGTCGCCCTGGGCGGCGCGCGCGGCCGGGTCGCCGCCCACCGCCACCCGCCAGCCGAGGCGTCCGCCGGCGGCGCGCTGGAGGGTGGCGGAGACCTTCGCGGCGTAGACGGGGGTGGCGAACGACGGGGAGAACTCGGCGACCACGCGCAGGTGCCGGCTGTGGCGCAGGGCCCCGGCGGCCACGGTCCAGGGTTCCTCGCCGCCGGGGTCGTCGGGTGCCAGGACGCCGCCGAGCCCCGCGATCTCGGCGGCGCGGCCGGTCTGGAAGAGGTGTTCGAGCGGCCCGTACAGGCCGGCGCGCACGTCGGTGGCGACCGGGCCGAGCCCGCGGGCGGGCGGCTGCCGTGTGGGCAGGCGCAGGATCAGTTCGGGCATCAGGCGTCCTCGGGGACGGGCGGGACGAGGGCGTTGGCCTTCGCGGACACGGCCCTGGACACGTCGGGGCGCGTGGGCAGCAGACCGCCGCCGTGCAGGAGGTTCGCGGCGTGCTGCTGTTCGGCGACGAACTCGTCGGAGACCGGGTGCAGACCGAACGGGCGGGTGCGCAGGGCGTGCTCCCAGGCGTCCGGGTCGGTGTCGGGGTTGCCGCGCTCGCGTGCGTCGGCGACGAAGATCTCGGCGGCCTCGCGCGGGTTGCGGCGGATCCAGGCGTCGGACTCCTGGAGCGCGGCGAGGATCGCGGCGAGTTCGTCGGTGCGCTCCTCGGCGAAGTCGCGGCGGGTGAACCACAGGGACCGGTGGCTGAACAGCCCGTCGGTGGCGACGAGGTCGCGGATCGCGACCTGTGCCTCCACGGCGCCCAGGCCGGGGTAGGCGCCGACCCAGGCGTCGATGTCGCCGTCGAGGAACTGCCGGGAGGCGTGGACGCCGGTGTCGACCGGGACGATGTCCTTCCAGGTGAGGCCGACCCGTTCGAGGGCGAACAGGACCAGGGTGGTCTGCCAGGAGCCGTGGGCGATGCCGACCCGCCGTCCGGCCAGGTCGGAGAGGTCCTTGATATCGGAGTCCGCCTTGACGACGAGGCGGCCGTTCTCCACGCGGGGGCCGGAGATCGCCGCATAGACGACGTCGAGGCCGTGGCCCTGCGCGGTGACGGGCGGCGTGAACCCGGTGCCGATGAAGTCGTAGCCGCCGTCGAAGAGGTGGTCGGCGTGGACGGTGGGCAGGCCCTCGGCGGGGTCGGGGCGCTCTCCGGGGGCGAGGTCGCGCAGGTCGACCCACTCCACGTCGGGCAGGGTCCGTTCCAGGATGCCCCGGTGGCGGAGGACGAACAGGGAGTTGTTGTGCGGGAAGTAGCCGACCTTGGTCATGGTGCGGGGCTCCGTTCGGTGGGGTGGTGACGGTGGGGGTGGAACAGGGGAGGACGGGGTGGGAGAGGTCGGGGGCGACCGGGGGATCCGGGTGACCGTGGTGACGGTGGGATCCGGCTGGAGCGGGACCGCGGGCGGGTTGCGGAGCGGGCCGCGGAGCCGGACGGCGGCCCGGTCAGACGGGAGTGCCGGCCGCCAGGATCCGTCGGGCCTCGGCGAGGGGTTCGTGGGCGGCCCAGCCGCGCACGTCCACGGGTGCGGCGAGGAACCCGTGCCGGTGCAGGAAGCCCTGCTGGGCGTGGAGCAGGTCCAGCCGTTCGCCGGACAGGTCGGGTGCCAGGTCCGTGTGGAAGCCGTCTGCGTAGGCGCGCGCGACCCCCGCGGCCCCCGAGCGGGTCTCGGCGGCGAGGACGGCGCGGACGTCGTCGGGGTGGCCTGCGGCCCACGCGGCGGCCCGGAGGGTCTGGACCAGGAAGGCCGTGACGAGTTCGGGGTTCTCCTCCAGGGTGCGCTCGTGCACGGTGATGGGTCGCGGGGTCCCGTTGTTGACGCGGAAGCGGCGTTCGGGGGCGGCGTCCAGGTCCACGGCCACGACGGCTCCGACTGCGGCGGCCTCCTCGGCGGCGCGTGCTCCCTTGACGTAGACGGCGTCCACGCGGCCGTCGGCGAGTTCGGCCAGGCCCGGCCAGGAGGTGGCGCGGGCGTCGGCGCCGACGCTGGGACGGAGCGCCGAGGCGACGGTGACCCGCTCGACGTCGTCCAGGGCCAGCCCCGCCAGGGCGAGGGCTCCGGTGAACCCGTGCAGGGCCATGGCGCGCGGGAAGCTGCGGCCGGGGGTGGCCGCCCAGTCGGGAACGGCGACGCGGCGTCCGGCCAGGTCCGCGGGGCCGTTGATGCCGGAGTCCGGCCGCGTGAGGACGGACTGCCACTCGTCGATCCAGGTCAGGCCGATCAGGCGGGTGGGCGCTCCCTCGGAGCGGGCGGCCAGGGCGGGTACGTTGCCGCCCTCGCGGAACAGGCCGCGCAGCTGGTGGTCGAAGTGGTGGGCGGCGATCTCGGGCGGGGCGTCCTGGAGCACGCCCACGTCCAGGCCGCGTTCCCCGAAGGCGTCGGCGAGCCAGCCGAGGTGGTGGGCGAGTCCGCTGGCCGTGGGCACGGGGCAGCGGGTGTACCAGATCCTGTCCACGCCGCCGGGGGCGGCGGGAGCGGAGGCGTCGGACCGGGGCGCACCGCCGGCGGGCCCGGCCGTCGTGCCGGTGTCGTCGTGGACGGGTGCGCCGGTGGAGGCGGGAACGGTCATGGGGTGCTCCGAGGGTGGTGGGAGTGGGCGGGGTGCGGGGCCGGTCCCCGGGGGTGTGGTCAGGGCGTCGCGGAACCCCGGGCGGCGGGCGTCCGACCGCCGCCGGGTCGCCCGGACGCACCCCGAGGGGTGACGGTGCGTGGTCCTCGGGCCGTTCGGAGCGTCCGAACAGTCCTGCATGTCCGGTGGGCCAGGAGGCCGGGACGTCCGGGGCCCCTACGGGTCGGCGTCAGTGGGCGGTGTCGACGCCGAGCTCGGTGAGCAGGTCCCGGCGCAGCGCGAGCACGGCCGGGTCGTCCCGGTGGCGGGGGTGGTCGGTCCCGACCCTGCGGTCCAGGGCGATCCGGCCGCTGTGGAGGACGATGACCCGGTCTGCGAGCCGGACCGCCTCGTCCACGTCGTGGGTGACGAGCAGGACGGCGGGCCGGTGGCGGGCGCACAGCTCCGCGACCAGGTCCTGCATCCGGAGGCGGGTCAGGGCGTCCAGGGCGGCGAAGGGTTCGTCGAGGAGCAGGAGTTCGGGCTCCCGGACCAGAGCGCGGGCCAGGGCGGTGCGCTGGGCCTCGCCCCCGGAGAGGGTGGCGGGCCAGGCGCGCGCCTTGTCGGCGAGGCCGACCTCGGCCAGGGCGCGGAGGGCGGCCTCGCGGGTGGCGGGACCGCGCCGCCGGCCGAGGGTGACGTTGGACAGCACCCGTCGTGCCGGGATGAGCCGGGGCTCCTGGAAGACGGTGGTGCGGCGGGGCGGGACGAGGACCTCCCCGGCGTCGGGCGCCTCCAGGCCGGACAGGATGCGCAGCAGGGTGGTCTTGCCGGTCCCGCTGGGGCCGAGCAGGACCAGGAACTCGCCGCGCCGGATGTCCAGGTCGAGGCCGTCGAGGACGGTCTTGGCGCCGAACGCGCGGCTCAGGCCGCGGACGCGGACCGCCGTCGCGGCGGCCGGGTCCACGGTGGCGGGTCGGTGCGCGGGGGCTGGGGCGGGGGCGGGCTTCGCGGGGGCCCCGGGTGCGGGTGCGTGGGTGGTCAAGGCGGTTCCTCCGGGGTCAGCGGGCGGTGACCTGGCCGCGCCAGGGCATGAGCAGCCGTTCGGCCAGGCGGATGACCAGGTCGATGAGGATGCCGATGACGGCGTAGAGCAGGATGCACAGCACCATGTAGTCGGTGCGGAAGTACTGCTGGGCGAGGGTGACCAGGTAGCCGATGCCCGCGGTGGTGCCGATCTGCTCCGCCGCGATCAGGCCGGTGAGGCTCACGCTCATGCAGATGCGCAGGGCCATGAGGATGCTGGGCAGGGCGGTCGGGATGATCACCCCGGCCACGAGGCGGGGGCCGCGCAGCCCGAAGTCCCGGGCGGCCTCCACGAGTTTGCGGTCGACCCCTCGCACGCCCAGGTAGGTGTAGGCGTACATGGGGGCGACGGCGGAGACCGCGATCAGTACGACCTTGAAGGTCTCGTCCACCCCGAACCAGGAGATGAACAGCGGGACCAGGGCGAGGAAGGGCACGGCCCGCACGATCTGCATGGACGGGTCGACCAGTTCCTCGCCCAGGGCGGACAGCCCCGCGGCCACACCGAGCACGAGCCCGGCCGTGACGCCGACGGCCACGCCCAGGGCCGCGCGGGTGAAGGAGGCGGCCAGGAAGTCGACGAGCTGGCCGGTGGCGACGAGCTCGCGCAGCGCGTTGAGGACGTCGGGCGGCGTGGACAGGATCGCGGGGTCAACGAACCCGGAGGCCGCCCCCCACCACCACAGGACGAGGACGGCGGCGGGCACGCTCAGCCGCACGAGCAGGGAGAGACCGGGAGGGCGCCGTCGCACCCCCGGACGGGCGGGGCTGACCAGCCCGGCCGGGGCCGCGGGGTCGAGGGGGATCGCGGGTCCGGGGCGGCCCGCGGGGGCTCCGTCGGGCCGTTCGGTGGAAGGGGGTGACACGCTCATGCTGTCCTCCGCTCTGGTCGGGCTCGCGTGGTGGGTCAGCCGAGGGCGCCGGGCAGGTCGAAGACGACGTCCCGGGCGTCGACGGCCTCCGCGAGCACGCCGTGGTCGTGGAAGACTCCGCCGACGACCTCGATGGCGGCGAGGTCGTCCTCCTGCGGGTAGCGGGAGTCGGTCGCGGCCCGGGTCGTCTCGATCGCGTCGTCGAGGCGCTGCCCGGAGAGGGCGGTGGGTCCCTGGTCCAGGAAGACGTTCTGGAACAGCTCCGGTTCCTCGCGGCCCCGGGCGATGAGCTCGTTGTAGACCTCGTGGAAGACCTCGACCGCCTCGGGGTGCTCCTCCAGGAGTTCGACGCGGGCGGCGAACATGCCCAGGTCGGACTCGTCGACATCGCGGCTGGTGACGATGGTCTGCGCGCCGTTCGCGACCGCCTCGGGGTAGGCGTCCACGATCGCCCACCAGGCGTCGAGTTCCCCGGAGGCGAACGCGGAGGCTCCCTCCTGCGGGTTGAGGTACACGCGCTCGACCTCGTCGGCGTCGATGCCCTCGGCGTCGAGCGCGCGCAGGAGCAGGTACTCGCCCTTGCCCGCCTGGTTGACGGCGACGCGTCCGCCCCGGAGGTCGTCCAGGCTCCGGACGTCGCTGTCGGCGGGCACGACCAGGCCGTCGGCGAGCGGCGCCGGGGCGTCCACCGGGTCGGAGACGTTGAAGATGCGCAGGTCCTCACTGGTGGCCAGGGCTCCGACGGCGGGCGAGAGCGCGCCCTGCTGGATGTTGATGTCGCCGGTGCGCAGGGCCTCGCTGGCGGCGGTGAACGAGGCGTAGGAGCCGCCCCACTCGATGGTGGCGCCGACCTCGGCGAGGCGTTCCTCGAAGATGCCCTCGTGCTTGGCGTAGGCGAGGGGGCCGGCGTTGCCGGGGTCGATGAGGCGCAGGACCGCTCCACCGTCGTCGCCGTCGGCACCGTCCTGGCCGGTACCGCAGGAGGTGAGGGCGAACACGGCGGCCAGGGGGAGGACTGCGGTACGGAGGAGGGAGTGCATCGGGCGGTCGCCTTCTGGGTGCGGGAGACCGCGCTCGGCGGTGTCCCGGGGGTGGGGTGAGCGAACACCTCGAACAGTATTTGCCACTATGTGGCAATGTCAATCTTTCCAGTAGGTTTTATAGCCAATAGGCCCGTGGCGCACCGCACACCACCCCACCTGGACGGACGGGGGTTCGGGCCTCCCTGGGCATGCTCCGCGTAGACGGGAGCGGAGACCCCCCGACGCGGCGGCTCCTACACGGAGGGCCGCAGCAGCAGGCGCTGGAAGGCCGGCGCGAACTCCTTGGCCACCTCCGCCAGCTCCGCGAAGCGCTCCGGCGGGAGCGACCCGGCGTCGGCGCGCAGCGCCAGGGCCATGCGCACCTGTCCGAGCTCGTCCACCAGGGGCACCGCCACCGTGCGCTTGTAGGGGGTGATCTCGCGGTCGTTGGTGGCGTAGCCGTCGGCGCGGACCCGGACGAGGACCTCGGCCAGCCGGGCGGGGTCGGTGATCGTGTTCTCGGTGAGCGCGGCCAGCTCCCCGAGCCCGGACGTGTCGAAGCCGGGATCCCAGGCCATGAGCACCTTGCCCATCGCCGAGGCGTGCAGCGGGATGTACACGCCGATCCCCGCCTCGGGGTCCACCGCCTCGCCCGCGACGACCACCGCGCGCTCGCCGCTGCGGATGGCCAGGCCGGGCGAGGTGCCGGTGGCCTCGGCCAGGCTCTCCATCAGCGGCTCGACCCGGTACAGGCCGCGATGGCGGTAGAGCGCCTGTCCGAGTTCGGCCACGGCGGCGCCCAGCCGGTAGCGGGAGGTGGCGCCGTCCTGCTCCAGGAAGCCCTCGGCCACCAGGGTGCGGGCGAGCCGGTGGGCGGTGCTGGTGCGCAGGTCCAGGAGGCGCCCGAGGTCGGTGGCGCCGAGCTCGGGACCGTGGTCGCGGAAGCAGTGCAGGACCCGCAGGGCCCGGACCACCGCCTGGGAGCCGGGGGGTCGGGAGTCCTCCGCCATCGTGTCCCTTCGTCCGGATCAGCCCATCGGCCGGACCGGCCCGGTACGGGCGGATGGCGCGGGGATGGATGCAAGCTACCAAACCTCCGGCGCGGCCGGGCGCCGGCCCGCTCTCCCCCGAGCGCCGCGCCAGGGGCGGAGTCGGCCCCGCGTCGTGCGCCCCGCCAGGACGGACGGCGGCCGATGCTGCCGTCCGGCCCCTCTCCACAGGGAATCCGAATCTCCTAAAAACCCACTTGTTTAGTAGATTTACGCGCATGGAGCTACTCGTCGCCGTCCTGGCCGGATTCGCCGTCGCTGCCGTGACCGCCCCCGTCGGGATCTCGGGGGCCGTCCTCCTCCTTCCGGTCCAGATCAGCGCCCTGGGGATGCACGGCCCGGCGGTCAGCGCCACCAACCTGCTCTACAACGTGGTCGCCACACCACTGGGGCTGAGCCGCCTGGTGCGGACGGCGCGCGGCCACGGCACGGAGATGCTCGTGGCAGCGGTGGCGGCGGTGCCCTGCGCGGTCGCGGGCGCGGCCGTGCGCGTCACCTGGCTGTCCGATCCGGCGCACTTCCGCGCACTGCTCGCCGTGCTGATGCTCGGCATGGGGGCGCGCCTGCTCGTGGTCCGCCGTGCCCGCGCGGCCGCTCCCCCGCCCCCGGACACCCGGGGCGGGACCCGGCCCCGCGACGGCCGCTCCCTGCTCGCGCTCGCGGCGGGCGGCGCGGCGCTGTTCGGCGCCGCGGTCGGCATCGGCGGCGGTTCCCTGCTGTCGCCGCTGCTGATCGGCGCGGCCGGGTGGTTGACCGCGCGGGCAGCCGTGGTCGCCCTGACCACCACCCTGACCACGTCCGTGGTGGGCCTGACCGCCTACGCGCTCTTCGACCGGATCGGCTTCGGCGCGGCCCCGGCCGCCCCGGACTGGAGTGTCGGCCTGGCGCTGGGGGCGGGGGGCGCCCTGGGATCCCTGGTCGGCATCCGGCTCTCACGGCACCTGGGCGAACAGCCGCTGCGCTTCCTGCTCGGCGCGCTCATCACGGTCACCGGCGTGGTCTACCTGGTGGGCGTTCTGCACTGAGCGCGCCGGAGACCACCCGCGGTCGGACGGAGCAGGGCCGGGTCGCGACACGCGACCCGGCCCTGCGAGTACGCGGTGCCTCAGTAGACCTGCGCGTGGAACTGCGGGGCGGCGAAGGTGCCTCCCGTGGAGAAGTCCATGCTCCTGCCGCTCGGGATGTAGTAGTTGGGCGTCATCTTGTTGGCCCCACCGCTGTTCCTGATCCGCACGTTGATGCTCTCGCCGCCGTTGGTGCTCACGCTGGTGCACTGGCCGGAGCCGACGACGTAGGTCGAGAAGCCGCCGCGGGCGGGGAAGTGCGCGGTGGCGGTGTAGCCGGAGCCGACGTTGCAGAGTCGGAAGGTTCCCGCGGCAGCGGCCGGGGAGGCGGTGGCGATCGCGAGGCCGAAGGTGAGGAAGAGGCCGACGACCAACGACGAGGCCAGGGCCTTGCCTCTGCGTGAAACGGACATGTGCGTCTCCAAGACCGTAGGGGGTACTGACCGGCCGAACGGGGACCGGCGCGTGCCGGAGGATGTGGCACGACGAAGTCAACCACACACCGACAGTCAAAAGCCAGGTTTGTGTGGCTTTGCTGTTGGCTTCTTGTGTTTTTAGTTGGCTTTCGTTGGGTGTGCGACACGCACCGGACCGAACGACGCAACCGGGGCCGGCCTCGAAGACGCACCCCGCCGCCGTCCCACGGGAGGTCTCGACACCCCCGCCCCCGGCCACCGGTCCGCCCGTGCGGGGGACCGCCCCCGTCCCGGTGGGCGGGCCGGGCGGCCACCGGTCCGCACCGGAGCCCGCGCGGCCCGCTCCGGCCGCGCACACGTCGGGGGAGGACGCGCGGGTGCGCGTCCTCCCCCGTCTGCTCCGAACGGCCCGTACCGGTCAGGACGCGGTGATGCCCCAGCGGCGGCGCAGCGCCCGGTCCGCCCAGTTGAAGAACACGTCGATGACGATGCCGACGACCAGCACGATGATGATGTAGCTGAGCAGCCGCTCGGCGTCGTTGAGCTGGCGCGCCTGGCTGAGCGCCCACCCGATGGAGTTCTGCTGGTTGATGATCACCAGCAGCTCGCCGGCCATGAGCGAGCGCCAGGCGAAGGCCCACCCCTGCTTGAGACCGGTGACGAACATCGGCAGGGCCGCCGGGATGATCAGCAGCGAGTACCGCTGGACACCCCGCAGGCCCATCACCTGGCCTGCACGCAGCAGCGACGGGGACACGTAGTCGATGCCCGAGGTCAGTCCGCCCGCGATGGAGGGGGCGGCGCCCAGGACGATCACGAACATGATCGCCGACTCGCTGATGCCGTACAGGAGCATCGCGAACGGGAACCACACGATGGACGGCATCGTCTGGAGTCCGGTGATCAGCGAGCCGATCGCCACCCGCAGCGGCTTGAACTGCGAGACCGCGATGCCGATGATCACGCCCACGACCAGGGCCAGGGCGAAGCCGGTCAGGGCCCGCCGCATGGTGACCTGGACGGCCTCCCAGAACTCGGGGGTCGTCACCTCACGGAACAGGGTCGGCAGGACCTTGTCCGGGCCGGGGAAGACGAACTCGGTCCGCCACCCGGACCACACGACCGCCTGCCAGGCCAGCAGCACCAGGACCACCGCGGCCAGTTTGGGCCAGGTCGCGGCCCAGATCCTCCCCGCGGTCTCGGCCGCGGTGCGCTCCCCCGTGCCGCGTTTGGGCTGGAGTTCGAGGGCGTCGAGCCCCCGGACGCGGCGCTGGTCGTCCCGCACGTCGGTGTCAGGCATGGCGCGAGACCTCCTCACGGAGTCGGTCGGTGATGGTGGCGGCCTGCTCGGCGATCTGCACCGAGTCGATCCGGCGGGGGCGTTCGCCCTTCACCGGGAAGTCGTCGATCACCCTGCCGGGGCGGCTGGAGAGCAGCACGACCCGGTCGCCCAGGCGCACCGCCTCGCGCACGTTGTGGGTGACGAAGAGGATGGTCAGCTCCTTCTCCCGCCAGATCCGCTCCAGCTCGTCGTGGAGGATGTCGCGGGTCATGGCGTCCAGGGCGCCGAACGGCTCGTCCATGAGCAGCACGTCGGCGTCCTGGGCGAGGGCGCGGGCCAGGGCGACGCGCTGGCGCATGCCGCCGGACAGCTCGTGGGGGCGCTTGCGGTCGAAACCGGTGAGCCGCACCAGGTCGAGGAGCTCGGCGACGCGCCGCCGGCGCTCGGCCCTGGGCACCTTGTTGACCTTCATGGGCACCTCGATGTTGGCGCCCACGGTCAGCCAGGGGAACAGCGCGGACTCCTGGAACATCATCGCGACCTTGTGGCCGCCCGCGTCCACGCTCCCCGTCGTGGGCTGTTCGAGTCCGGCGACGAGGGAGAGCAGGGTGCTCTTCCCGCAGCCGGACGCTCCCACGATGGCCAGGAACTCTCCTGTGCCGACGGTGATGGACATTCCGTCGATGGCGGTCACGGCGCCCTTGCCGTGGCCGAAGACCTTGGAGATGTCCTCGATCTCCACGGCGGCGGTGCGCGCGGGTGTCTCGGTGACTGTGGTCATGGGCCTCTACCCTTCCAACCCGGTGACCTGCTCGCGGCCGGCCTCGGCGAGGAGTCCGTTGAGCAGGTCGAGGGCGTAGATTCCGGTCAGGTCGACGGGTTCGAGCAGGCCGACGGCCTCGGCTCTGTCGGCTCCGGCGAGCAGTGAGGGGGCGACGGGGTCGACCGTGAAGGTCACGTTGTCGAAGGCCGTCGCGGTGGTGTCGGGGTCGAGCCGCGCACCGGTGAGGGACTCCAGGTGGTCCACCGCGGCGCGCCGGGCCTGCTCGGGGTCCTCGTTGAGCAGGTCGACGGAGGCGATGTGACCGCGCAGCAGGTCCTCGACCACACCGGGGTTCCCTTCGAGGAACTCGGAGCCGACCACGAGGTGGGTGGTGACGAACTGGCCGTCGGTCTCGGGCCAGAGGTCGGCCTCGTCGATGAGCAGGTGGGCGTCGTCCTCGGCGAGGACCCGGCTCAGGTGGGGCTCGGGCAGCCAGGCGCCGTCGATCTCGCCGAGCGCGAAGGCGTCGACGGTGTCGGGGTTGGCCTGGGGGACGATCGACAGGTCGCCGCCTCCGGCGGTGTCGACGTCCCAGCCCTGCTCCTCGGCGAGCCAGCGCAGCGCCACGTCCTGGGTGCCGCCCAGCTGCGGGGTGGCGAGGGTGGTGCCGCGCAGGTCCTCGACGGTGTCGATGCCCTCGCGCACGACGAGCCCGGTCCCCTGGGTGGCGGTTCCGGCGACGATGTGCAGGGCCTCGCCCTCGGACTGCGCCCACCCGTTGACGGCGGGACTGGGGCCGAGGTAGGCGGCGTCGACCTCGCCGGCGAACAGGGCGTTGACGGCGTCCGGGCCGCTGTTGAAGGTGCGGGTGTCGAAGGCGACGTCCTCGCCGAGGGCGTCGGTGAGGATCCCGTTCTGGACTCCCACGAGCGCGGGGGCGTGGGTCAGGTTCGGGAAGTAGCCGATGGTCAGCGAGGACCCTTCGGACTCCCCGTCGCCGGCCGCCCCGCACCCGGTGGCGGCCAGGCCGAGGGCCAGGGTCGCCAGGGCGGTTCTCAGGGGTACGGAAGGCACGCGCATCGGGAGGTCCTTTTCGTGCTGCGTCGGAGGACGAGCAAAACTCTACTTAATAAGTAGGTTTTGTGGAAGCAGGCATATCGCCCGCCTCCTCCCGAATGACCAGCCCAGACACCCCAGGCCATGACCCGGGGTGATCCCACCCCTCGAGAACGAGCAGGTCAGCCCAGCCCTTGGGGCACTGTCCGCGCCGCCGGTCACCCACCGCGTTCCCGCGGTACGCCCCCGCGACCTGCGACACCCACGTAATGTGATCCAGATCACTCTCCGTGATCCGGGCGCGTCGGCGCGGAAGCCGCGCGCGGCGGCGGCCGGGGGCTGCCGGCCGCCGCCGCACCGACCGCGGGTCAGCCGAGTCCGGCGACCTCGTCGCGCCCCTCCTCCGCGAGGAGCCCGTTGAGCGGGTCCAGCGCGTAGATGCCGCCCAGGTCCACCGGGTCGAGGAGGCCGACGGCCTCGGCGTGCTCGGCGCCCCCCTGGAGCGAGGGGGCGATCGGGTCGACCGTGAAGGTGACGTTCTCGAAGGCGGAGGCGACCACCTCCGGGTCGAGCCCGCCGCCGGTCAGGGACTCCAGGTGGCTGATGGCCGCGGCCTGGGCGTCCTCGGAGTTCTCGTTGATCCAGTCGACGGTCTCGATGTGGCCGCGCAGCAGGTTCTCGACCGCCTCGGGGTCGGACTCCAGGAACTCGGCGCTGACGATGAGGTGCGTGGTGACGAACTCGCCGCCGGTGTCCGGCCACAGGTCGGTCTCGTCCACGAGCAGTTCGCCGTCCGCCTCGTTGATCAGGCGGCTCAGGTGCGGCTCGGGCACCCAGGCCCCGTCGATCTCGCCGAGCACGAAGGTGTCGATGATCTCGGCGTTGTCCTGGGGCAGGATCGAGACTTCGCCGCCGCCCTCGGTGTCGACGTCCCAGCCCTGCTCCTGGGCGAACCAGCGCAGCGCCACGTCCTGGGTGTTGCCCAGCTGCGGCGTGGAGATGGTGGTGCCGGGCAGGTCCTCGACGCTGTCGATACCGGGCTGGACCACGAGCCCGGCACCCCGCGAGGTGGACCCGGCGATGATGTGCAGAGCGGTGCCGTCGGACTGCGCCCACCCGTTGATGGCGGGGTTGGGGCCGATGAAGGTCGCGTCGACCTCGCCCGCGAACAGGGCGTTGATGGCGTCGGGGCCGGCGTTGAAGGTCTGGGTCTGCAGCTCGACGTCGCCGAGGGCGTCGGCGAAGGTCCCGTTCTCCACTCCGACCAGCGCCGGAACGTGGGTGATGTTGGGGAAGTAGCCCAGGGTGAGGGTGTCGGAGCCACCGCCCTCACCGCCATCGCCCCCCGCGCTCCCGCACCCGGTGGCGACCAGCCCCAGTGCCATGACTACGGCGGCGGTCGGAAGCACAGACGTGCGCATGCTCATCTCGGGTCCTCATTCGGGGGTCGGGGGAGTTCGGGCCGGTCGGGACAAACTCTACTAAATGAGTAGGTTTTGTGGAAGTTCGCCGATAGTGATGCAGATCACATTGGGAGCCTCGGGGAAGGCGAGGGGGAAGCCCTGGCCACGAGGGGTGGACGCCACACCCCGGGGAGTGAGGGACGGGCCCGTAGTGGCGGACGCACAGGGCCCGGCAGGCCGGCGGCGGGGCCCGGACACGGCGAAGGGCGGTGGAGCCGAAAGGCTCCACCGCCCTCACAGGGGGTCCGGGAAGGTCTCGCGACGGCCGTTGCCGACCGCCCGACCGCTACTCCTCGTCGGCAGCGCCGGTCTCGACGATGTTGCCGTCACCGTCGACCGCCAGGACGACGCCCTGCCACGACTCGCGGACGAACTCCAGGACGCGCTCGTCGTGGAGCAGCTCCGCGAGGAGCTGCACGCGCTCGTCGTCGGCGTTCTCCTCCAGGGCGACCAGGCCGTTGGCGTAGGCCTCGACGTAGTCCTCGCCCTCCGGCTCCCAGGCGAGGACGTTGGACTCCTCGGGCAGGTTGGCCTCGATGGCGTAGTTGCCGTTGACGATCGCCGCGTCCACGTCGGAGATCGAGCGCGGCAGCTGCGCGGCCTCGAGCGGCGTGACGGTGATGTCCCGGGGGTTGTCGGTGATGTCGTTCTCGGTGGCGGACCCGCCGGCCTCGGGGTCGACGGTGATCAGGCCCTCGGCCTCCAGGACACCGAGCGCGCGGGCGAGGTTGGCGGGGTCGTTGGGGACCGCGATCTCGGCGCCGTCGGGCAGGTCGTCGACGCTCTCGACGCCCTCGGAGTAGAGGCCGAGGCGCTCGATGTGGACGTCGGTGACGTAGGCGAGCTCGGCGTCCGGGCCGTTCTCGCTCCACTCGGCGAGGAACGAGCGGTGCTGGAAGTAGTTGGCGTCCAGCTCACCCTCGACCAGGGCCGCGTTGGGGGTGTTGTAGTCGGAGATCTCGACGATGTCCAGGTTCAGGCCGGCTTCCTCGGCGAGGTTCTCGTCGATGAAGGCGAGGATGTCGCCGTGCGGCACCGGGCTGACCCCCACGGTCAGAACCTCTCCGCCCCCGCCCTCGTTCTCGGACTCGGCGGCCTGCTCGCTGGGGGCACCGCAGGCGGAGAGCGCCAGGGTGACGGCGGCGGCGCCGAGGACGGCTGAGGTCGTGCGCATGTGCACTCCTTGGGGATCATGGGGTGGAGGATCAGGGGGCCCCGGCGTCGACACGAACGCCGCCGGACCGGGAGGATCGCGGCCCCTGTGGGGTGCCGCCAACCTGACCAGACCCTATCCCACCGTATTGGTAGGAAAAATCCGATTCGCCCCGCTCGACGCGTGGCGTGAGCCACACGAACCATATTACCGACTACTCCGGTAGAAATTAACGGGAATTCGGCGCATGATGGAGTCATGCTCAGCGCACACAGCTCACTCCCCGGCGTCGACACCCGTACCGTGCCCCTGCGGAGCGCGGCCCCGTTGCGCGGCGAACCCTCCCTGCCCGCCGTACCCCGGCCGGAGGACGGACCGCTCGACGTCACCGGGGCCGCCGGCTCCCTCCGCGTCCCCGCCCAGACCTCCCCCGGCGACACCGACTCCGACCACTCGCTCCTCGGGGTGCTCCCCCTGCCCGAGAGCGGCAAGTACATGCTGGTCTACGGAGTGGTGGTGGACGAGCCGCACTGCCGGGCCCGGCCGCTCCCCACGACGGGCGGCGCACTGCTCATCGACCGCGACGCCCGCCGGGTCTGGTCGGGCGGACGGGAGGTCGAGCTCACCTACCAGGAGTACGAGCTCCTGGAGTGCCTCGCCGACTCCCCCGGCCGCGCGATCGCCCGGGGGGAGCTGATGGAACGCGTCTGGGGAACGCACCAGGACCTGCACTCGCGCACCATCGACGTGCACATCCACCGGCTCCGCCGCAAGCTCGGCCGCGCGGGGGACCTCATCGCGACCGTGCGCAAGGTCGGCTACATCTACCAGGGTCCCCCGACGTCGCCGCACGGGGAGTGACCGGTGCGGGCCGCCTCCGCCTCGGCGGCCCGCACCGGCTCACGTCCCCGCGTCGGCGCCCCCGCCGAGCCCCGCGACGAGGACGCCCCCTCCGGAGGGCGGCGGGCACTGCCCCCGGGACGCGACTCCGAGCCCCGCTCCGGCACCGCTCTCCTCCCCGCACACACGGCAGGGCGCGGCGCCCCCGCCCGGGAGGCACCGCGCCGCTCTCTCCTTCTCCCTCCGCTCCGGCGGAGCGGGCCCTGCGGGAGAACCCCTAGAAGGCGAAGTCGCGGAAGAGCAGCACCGCGAGCAGCAGACCGACCACCAGGTTGAACACCGTGGCCAGGGCGAAGACGCCGATCGGCCGCCAGCCTGCCTCGCGCAGGGAGCTCAGCTTGAACTCCAGGCCGATGCTGGTGAACGCCGCGATCAGGAACCAGTCGCGCAGGGCCCTGGCCGTGGCCAGGCCCGCGTCCGGGTCGGCGGACGGGCCGTTGGCCCACAGGGTCGCGATGACCGAGGCGGCCAGGAACCCCAGCACGAACTTGGGGAACCGGTCCCACAGGGTGCGCAGGCCGGGGCGCTCCACGGCGCCGGCGCCCTCGGCGGGAGCGATCTTGAAGGCGAAGTAGGCGGTCAGCAGCACCGCCACGACGCCCATGAGCACGTTCTGGGTGGACTTGACGATGGAGGCGATCTGGAGCGCCTCCTCGCCGACGATCGCCCCGGAGGCGGCGACCGCCGCCGTGGTGTCGATGTTGCCGCCGATCCACGCGCCGGCCTGGGCGGTGCTCAACCCGAACACCCCGACCAGCCACGGCAGGAGGAAGATCGAGGGGACGGCGAACAGGATGACCAGGCTGGCGGTGTAGGCGAGCTGTTCCTTGCGCGCCTGCACGGCTCCGGCAGCGGCGATCGCGGCGCTGACGCCGCAGATGGACACCGACGAGGCGAGCAGCGCCCGCAGCCGGTCGTCCAGGCCGAGCTTGCCGCCGATCCACCAGGTGAACAGGAACACCGACGTGACCAGGAACAGGGCCTGGAGGACGGCGGGCCCGGCGGCCCGGACGATGACGTCGAACAGGACCGTGGAGCCGAGCAGGACCAGGCCGGTCTTGATGAAGAACTCGGTCTTGAACGCGGGGGCGAGCCTGTCGCGCACTCCTGCGAGGGAGAGCGCCAGGTTGCCCAGCAGGCCGAGCAGGATCGCGTAGACGGGGTACTCGACGGCCTCGGCGAAGCCGCCCAGCGGTGAGCCCTCGGCGACACCGGGGACCCAGGACTCCAGGAAGCGCGTGGTCGCGGCCAGGCCGAGGACCACGACGAGGCCGGCCGCGAACCGGAGCGGGGCGCCCGGGCCGCGCGGGCCGGCGGCGTGCTCCCGACCGTCCGCTCCCTGACCATCCGCTCCCTGACCATCCGCTCCCTGACCATCCGCTCCGTGGCCGCCGGCCGCGGTTCCGGCGGCGTCGTCGGGGCGGGCCGGTGCGTCGTCCGCGGTGCCGGTGGTCGTGGCGGCGTCGGGCCGCGGGGCCTCGTCGGCCCGGGGCGTGCCGTCCTCGGGGGTGGGGGTGTCTGTGCTCATCAGGGGATCAGCCCCGCCGGGATGACGCCGACCAGGGCCAGGACCAGCAGGACGAGTCCGGTGACGGTGGCCGCCCAGTCCTCGCTGAGGCTCCACCGGGCTTCGGGGGGCGACGCGGGGGACGCCGGCGGTGGCGCGGGTGTGGAGGGTGTCTCGCTCATGGTTCTTCTCGATCTCCGGGCGCCGGACGGCGCCCTCGGGGGGAGGGGACGGGGGTGCGGTCGCGAGTACGATCGCGACAATTCACACAAAACCTACTGTTTAGGTATAGTTAATGGCCGTGCGAGGCGCCAGGCCCGGATCCGGGAGGTGGTACGCGTCCCGGAGCCGGACCTCGGCGCCGGCGCGGCGCCGGGACTCAGTCCCGGTGCGCGGGCTCCGGGCCGGGCTCGCCGTGGAGCGCGGGCTCGGTGGTGGGCAGCCCCCGGGCACGCCAGGCGCGGAAGCCGCCGGCCATGTCGGTGGCCCGCGTCAGTCCCAGTTCCTGGAGCTGGACGGCGGCCAGACTGGAGGCGTACCCCTCGTTGCAGAACAGCACGATGTGCCGGTCCGTGGAGTCCGCCTCGGGAACCCGGTCGGGGCTGCTGGGGTCCAGCCGCCACTCCAGGACGTTGCGGTCGATCACCAGCGCACCGGGGATCTCCCCCTCGGCCTCGCGGTTGACGACGGGGCGGGTGTCCACCAGGAGCGCCCCCTCCTCCTGGGCGTGCAGCGCCTCGGTCGGGGACAGCCGCTCGAGGCGGGTGCGCTTGCCGTCGAGGAGCCTTTCGATCGCGCTCACCGCCGCACCTCCTGCACGGCGTCCGCCCTCAGGGACGGCACCGCGTCCAGGGTGGGGACATCGGGCTCGGGGTCGCTGGTCAGGATGCTGCCGGTGCGGCGCAGCGCGTTGTCGTCGCTGACCTCGTAGTAGTGCATGGCGGTCAGCGGGGGCGAGTAGGCGTGCACGCTGACGGCGGGTTCGGCGGCGGTGTTGACGACGTCGTGCACGTGGCCGAGCGGGAACCGTCCGCCCTCGCCGTCGGCGAGGGTGCGTTCGCGCAGCCCGGCGTCCCAGTAGCGCTCGACCAGCTCTCCGGCGACGACCGTGAGCGCCCCCAGCGAACCGGCGTGGTCGTGGAGGCGCGTGGACTGGTCGGGGGTCCAGGAGATGAGCCAGACGTCGGTGTAGTCGTCGGCGCGCAACCGGACGGACCAGCGGTTCTCGGCGTCGAAGTGGATCTCGTGGAGCCCCTGGCGGACCTCCTCGGCGACCGTGGCGGTCAGCTCGGACAGGCGGTCCAGGGTGAGCGGTGTCGGCGCGACGGCGGGTGCGGCGGCGGTGTCGGTCATGGCCTTCTTGCTCTCGGTGTCGTGGGCGGTCGGCGTCTGCAGGGGTCCGGTGACCGCTAACAGTGCTCGTCGAAGGTCAGGTGCCGCTGCCGTGGCCGCAGGTGTGACGGTGTTCTGACTGCCATGACCGCAGTAAACCATATTCCCTACAGGTTTAGTTGGTAGATGCCTCCCGCCGCACGTGTCACACCCGCACCAGCACGGCGGCGTCGCGCGCGACACGCGCCCCGACCTGCACACCGACACCCGGAGTCCACCGCCGAACACGCGGCGCGGAAGATTCCCTACTTTATCGGTTGACAAAATGGGGTTACGGGTTCAGGCTGATGAACGAGGCCGACGGAATCGCGGAGCCGCCGGCCAGGACCCGCCGAACCCGCGCCGCCCGGGCCACCCCGCCGGACGGACGAACGCGAGGCCGGTCCCGGCGTTCCGGGCCGAGGGGGCTGCCATGCGCGGAGCCGCCCGACTCTCGGCCCGGAACGCCATCCACGCCGCGTCCAGCGCGATCGGACGGGAGGCCGACCCGATGCCCGAGACCCGACCAGAACCGCCGCGCACCCCGGCGGCACGGGAGCCCGGCACGACGCGCGGACGGACGCGGTCGGACCGAAGCCCCTCCCCCGCCGCGCGCGGGCTGTCGAACACAACGCCGAGGACACGGGACTGACGCCCGCCGCACACCGCCCTGTGCTTTGATTCCCCATAATTCCGGTAGGTATTTACGGCACACGTCGGCGTGCGTCCCAGCAGGAGGTTCCCCATGTCCGAGACCATCACCGGTCCCACCCTCGGCGCGTCAGACCGTGAGGCGGCGGTCATCGCCTCCGGCGCGGAGGCCGTGCGGATCGCCCGTGCCCTGGTCCCCCGGTTCGCGGAAGGCGCCTCCGCACGCGACCGCGAACGCTGTCTGCCCCGGGAGCAGCTCCGCGAGCTGGCCCTGTCGGGCCTGCTCGGCGTCACCGTGCCGCGCGCCCTCGGCGGACCCGAGACGGGCGCGGGAACCGTCGCCGAGGTCCTGCGCCTGCTCGGTACAGCCGACCTGAGCCTGGCGCAGGTCACGCAGCCGCACTTCGCGTTCCTCAACGCGCTCCGCCTGCGCGGAGGCGACTCGGCGCGCGTCCGGGTGTTCGGCGACGTCCTCGCGGGATCCCTGGTCTCCAACGCCCAGGCCGAGCGGTCCGGCAGGACCGCCCACACCCACGCCACCCGCCTGGAGCGCGGCGGCGACGGATGGCGGATCAACGGCAGCAAGTACTACGCCACGGGGTCGCTCCTCGCCGACTGGATCGCCGTGGTCGCCCCCGCGGAGACACCGGACGGCCCGCGCCCCCACCTCGCCTTCGTGCCCGCCGACGCCCCCGGCGTACGCGTCGAGGACGACTGGGCCGGCATGGGACAGCGCACCACCGCCAGCGGCACGGTGCACCTGGCCGACGTCGCCGTGCCCGACTCCCTGGTCCTGCCCCAGTACCTGACGTTCGAGGCGCCCACCACCTACGGCGCGTTCGCGCAGCTGCTCCACGCCGCCATCGACGTCGGTGCGGCGCGCGGCGCGCTGACCGAGGCGGCCGACTTCGTGCGCGCCAAGAGCCGCCCCTGGTTCGAGAGCGGCGTCGACACCGCCGCCGAGGACCCGCTGCTCGTCCACCGGTTCGGCGAGCTGGAGGTCCAGGTGCGGGCCGCGGAGGCCCTGCTGGCCTCCGCCGCCGACCGGGTGGACGCCGCCGACGCCGTCCTGTCCGAGGGCGCCCCCGGCGCGGAGGACGCCACCGCCGAGGCGTCGATCGCCGTGGCAGCGGCCAAGGTCGTCGGCGGCCGGGCCGCCGTCGAGATCTCCTCCGCCCTGTTCGAGGTGGCGGGCACGCGGGCCGCAGCCGACAGCGAGAACCTGCACCGCCACTGGCGCGACACCCGTACCCACACCGTGCACGACCCGGTGCGCTGGAAGGTCCAGCACGTCGGGGAGTACTCCCTCAACCGTCGCCGCCCACCGCGGCACGGACAGATCTGACCCGACAACGGAGGAGCGTCCCTCAATGCCCCTGACCTTCCACTGGTTCCTGCCCACGCAGGGGGACAGCCGCGGCATCGTCGGCGGAGGCCACGGCGCGGACGTCGTGGCCTCCGCCTGGCGGACCCGCGAACCGACCCTGGACTACCTGGGCCAGATCGCCCAGGCGGCCGAGCGGCTGGGGTTCGAGGGCGTCCTCACGCCCACCGGCGCATGGTGCGAGGACGCCTGGCTGACCACGGCGATGCTGGTCGGGAGCACGAGGCGGCTCAAGTTCCTGGTGGCGTTCCGCCCCGGGCTCCTCTCGCCCACCCTGGCGGCGCAGATGGCCGGGACGTACCAGCGGCTCAGCAACGGGCGCCTGCTGCTGAACGTGGTGACCGGCGGCGAGTCCGCCGAGCAGAGGCAGCACGGCGACTTCCTCGACAAGGACGCGCGGTACGCCCGGACCGACGAGTTCCTCCAGGTGGTCGAGCGCCTCTGGCGGGGGGAGACCGTGGACTTCCAGGGGCGGCACGTGACCGTGGAGGGGGCCCGGCTCGCGAAGGCGCCCGACCCGCTGCCGCCGGTCTACTTCGGCGGGTCCTCCCCCGCCGCGCTCGACGTGGCGTCGCGCCGCGTGCAGGTGTACCTGACGTGGGGCGAGCCGCCCGGCGCGGTCGCCGACAAGATCGACCGGGTCAGCGCGCTGGCCGCCAAGCGCGGACGCACGCTCGACTACGGTGTCAGGCTGCACGTGATCAGCCGGGACACCGCCGAGGAGGCGTGGGCGCAGGCGCAGCGGCTGCTCGACGGCCTGGCCCCGGACACCGTGGGCGAGGTGCAGCACCACCTGGCCAAGAGCGAGTCCGAGGGCCAGCGGCGGATGCTCGAACTGCACGGCGGCAGCGCGGCCGACCTGGAGATCCACCCCAACCTGTGGGCGGGCGTCGGCCTGGCCCGGGGCGGGGCGGGCACCGCCCTGGTGGGCAGCCACGCCCAGGTGGCCGACCTGATCGAGGAGTACCACCGGGCGGGCGTCACCGAGTTCGTCCTGTCCGGATACCCCCACCTGGAGGAGGCCTACTGGTTCGGGGAGGGGGTTCTGCCGCTGCTGCGGGAGCGCGGGCTGTGGGAGCACCCCGACGGCCCCGAGGAGGCCGGCGCCTCCCACGTCCCCTTCGCCGTGGCAGCCCCGGCCACGTCCTGACCCGACCGTCACGCCCTGGAGCCCACCATGACCATCACCGTCCTCGTCGGCAATCCCCGGCCGAACTCCCGTACCGCCACCGCCGGCCTGGCCGTGGCCCGCCACGCCGCGCGCGCCGCCGGCCAGCCCGGTCGGGCCGAACTGCTCGACCTGTCGGAGATCCAGCACCTGCTGCTCACCCCCGGTCCTCCGCTGGACGTGGAGGGCGCCCTGGAGAGGGTGCGCGCCACCGACCTGCTGGTCGTGGCGAGCCCCACGTACAAGGCGACCTACACCGGCCTGCTGAAGGTGTTCCTGGACCTGCTGCCCTCCGGCGGCCTGGCGGGGGTGACGGCCGTCCCGGTGCTGGTGATGGGGTCTCCCGCGCACACCCTGGCCGTGGACGTGCACCTGCGCCCGCTGCTGCTCGAACTGGGCGCGACCGTGCCCACGGGCGGGCTCGCTCTGCTCCAGGACGCGATCCCCACCGGCGGCGAGGTGGACGACACCCCGCAGCTGGACGAGGTGCTCGCCCCGTGGGCCGAGGGCGCGGCCCCCGTGCTGAGCGCGGCGGTGCGCACCGGATCGACCACCGCCTGAGTCCTCCCCCCTCTCTTCACCCACCACAAGGGAGAGTCCGTTGAGTATCGCCGAGCCCGCAACCAGCCCTCCGGCGGAGGCCGACAGGTTCCGCGCGACGCTGCGCAACCACCCGGCCGGGGTCGTCATCATCACCGCCAGTGTGGAGGGCCGGCCCGTGGGCCTGACCGCCACCTCGTTCACCAGTGTCAGCCTCGACCCGCCGCTGGTGTCCTTCTACATCGCGGAGTCCTCGACCACCTGGCCGACGCTGCGCAGGGCGGGGGAGTTCGGGGTGCAGCTCCTGACGGAGGAGCAGTCCGACCTCGCGGCCCGGTTCGCGAGCAGGGGGAGCGACCGGTTCGCCCCGCCGACGGCGTGGAGCCGGGGTCCGTCGCAGGTCCCGCTCCTGGACGGGGCCGCGGCGCACCTGATCTGCTCCCGGTTTGACACCCGGCTGATCGGCGACCACTGGCTGGTGGTCGGGGAGGTGACGCACACCCTGGTGCTGGAGGACCCGCGCCCGCCGCTCGTCTACCACCAGGGCGCGTTCGGCGGGGTCTCCCCGCTGGGCTGAGGCCGCTCCGCACCACAGCGCGCCGAGGGCGCCCCGGTTCCGGGGCGCCCTCCTCGCCTGCCGGGGGACGCCGCCCTCCGCGGGCGGGAGGGCGGGGTCCCGCCGCCGTCCGGGGGTCCGGACGGCGGCGGGCCGGTCAGTCGTCCAGGCGCTCCCCCGTCCGCGGCGAGAACACGTGCACCCGTCCGGGGCGCACGCCCAGGCGCACGATCCGTCCGGCCGCCGGGGCCAGGTGCGGCGCCACCCGCACCACCAGGTCGGCGTCGCCCGGGTGCCCGGGGAGGCCTCCGTACAGGTAGCAGTCGGCGCCCAGGTGCTCGACCAGGCCCACCTCCATGGCGAACCCCTCGTCCTCACCCACCAGGTCGACCGCCTCGGGACGGAAGCCCAGCAGTGCGGAGGACGCACCCTCGGCGGCGAGCCTCCGCCGCTGGTCGGGGGTGAGCGGCACGTCGGCGTCGCCGACCCGGACCCCCTCCCCCGCCAGGGGGAACTCCCTCAGGTTCATCGCCGGGGAGCCGATGAAACCGGCGACGAAGGCGTTGGCGGGGCGCTCGTACAGCCGCATGGGGCTGTCGCACTGCTGGAGCACACCGTCCTTGAGCACCGCCACCCGGTCGCCCATGGTCATCGCCTCGACCTGGTCGTGGGTGACGTAGACGGTGGTCACGCCGAGCCTCTTCTGGAGCGCGGCGATCTGCGTGCGGGTGGACACGCGCAGCTGGGCGTCCAGGTTGGACAGCGGCTCGTCCATCAGGAACACCCGGGGCTCGCGCACGATCGCGCGCCCCATCGCCACGCGCTGGCGCTGGCCCCCGGAGAGCGCCTTGGGCTTGCGGTCCAGCAGGGGTTCCAGGTCCAGGAGCCGGGCGGCCTCCAGGACCCTGCGCTCGCGCTCCGGTTTGGCGACCTTCGCCATCTCCAGGGCGAACGCCATGTTCTGCGCCACCGACATGTGCGGGTAGAGCGCGTACGACTGGAAGACCATCGCGATGTCGCGCTCCAGCGGGCTGCTGTCGGTGACGTCGTCGCCCCCGATGCGGATGGTCCCCGAGTCCACCTCCTCCAGCCCGGCGAGCATCCGCAGGGAGGTGGACTTGCCGCACCCCGAGGGGCCGACGAGGACCAGGAACTCCCCGTCCTCCACCTCCAGGCTCAGCTCGTCGACGGCGGGCGCCTCCGAGCCCGGGTAGAAGTGGGTGGCCTTCTCGAAACCGACCGATGCCACGGCGGATCCCTCCTCTACAGCTGCGGGTTGATCTGGAGCTTGCGGCCCCGCCCGGCGCGGAACGCGTCGATGGCGTCGCCGAAGTCGGCGAGGGCGAAGGTGTCGGTGACCATGGTGTCCGCGTCCACCACACCCTTGGCCATGAGGCCGACGGCCCGCCCGTAGCTGTGCAGGACGGCCATGCTGCCGACGACGGTGATCTCGTCGTTGTAGACGCGGAACGGCGAGAAGGAGGCGCTGGCCTCGGCCGGGGCCACCCCGAACACCTGGAAGGTGCCGCCCCGGGCGACCCGGGTCAGTCCGTCCTCGATGGCCGCGACGACGCCGGTGCAGTCGATGACGACCTCCCAGTCGCGCCGGTCGAGTTCGTCGGGGCCGGCGGCCACGGCGTCGGCGGCCAGGGCGGCGGCCACCGCCAGCCGGTCCTTGTTCGGGTCCACCACGGACACGCTGGCCGCTCCGGCGGACCGTGCGAGCTGGGCCATCAGGAGCCCCATGGTGCCGGCCCCGTACACGAGGTAGTGCTCCCCCACCCGGCCCGGGAGCAGGTCGAAGCCGTGCACGGCGCAGGAGAGGGGTTCGATGAGCGCCCCGTGGGAGAAGGGCATGTGGTCGGGGATCGGGTGGCAGGACGAGGCGGGGGCGAGGGCGAGTTCCGCGCAGGCCCCGGGGCCGGTGACGCCGATGGCGTTCCAGCTCTCGCACAGGTTCCCCCGGCCGATGACGCACTTGGAGCACGCGCCGCAGAACAGGGAGGGGTCGACGGCCACGCGGTCGTCCACGGACAGGCCGGTGACCTCCGAGCCGAGCGCGACGACCGTCCCGGCGAACTCGTGGCCGGGGACGACCGGGTAGGGCGTGGGAGCGAACTCCCCGTCGATGATGTGCAGGTCGGTGCCGCAGACCCCGACGGCGGAGGGGGCGACGACCACCTCGCGGGGGCCGGGGGCGGGATCGTCCACCCGCTCCACGGAGAAGTGGCCGGGTTCGCTGACGACGAGTGCACGCATTACTTCACGGCTCCTAGGGAGAGGCCTCGGACCAGCCAGCGCTGGGCGGTCCATCCGGCGATGATCACGGGCAGGGCCGCCATGGTGGAGGCGGCGGACAGTCGGGCCCAGAACAGGCCCTCGCCGCTGATGAAGCCGACGAGGAAGACGGGCACGGTGGCGGCTCGGGTGGCGGTCAGGTTGACGGCGAAGAAGAATTCGTTCCAGGCGAAGATGAAGCAGATCAGGGCGGTCGCGGCCAGCCCCGGCGCGATCATCGGCAGGATGACGCGTCGCATCTCGGTGAACCGGCGGGCGCCGTCCATCCGGGCGGCCTCCAGCACCTCTTTGGGCAGCTCGACCAGGAACGAGCGGATCATCCACACGGCGATCGGCATGTTCATGGCCGTGTACACGAGGGTGAGGGTGCGGGCGTCGTCCAGGGCGCCGAGGTTCTGGGCGATGACGTAGAGCGGCAGGATCATCGCCACCGGCGGCAGCAGCTTGGTGGACAGGAAGAAGAACAGCGAGTCCCGCCACTTCGGGATGCGCACGAGCGAGAGCGCGTAGGCGGCGGGCAGGCCCAGGACGATGGCCAGGATCGTGGACAGGACCGACGCCTGGAGCGAGTTGAGCAGGTAGGGGACGAAGTCGCGCCCGAGCACGGCGGCGTACTGGTCCAGGGTGGGCTGGAAGAAGAGGGTCGGCGGGTCGGTGGAGGCCTGGGACTCCTGCTTGAACCCGGTCAGGAACATCCACAGGACCGGGAAGAAGAACAGCAGTCCCACGGCCCAGGCGAGCAGGCCCGCGGCCGGGCGGAACGGGCGGCGTCGGCGCCGCCGCGGGGCGGGGCCGGGGGCGGGCCCGGCCACGGCGGCCGGTGCCTCGGTCACGCTTGTCACGACTCCTCCTCGAAGAGGCTGGAGACCACGCGCAGGGCGAACATGGCGACGACCAGGGTCGCGGCGACCACGATGACCCCGGCGGCCGCGGCCTCGCCCACGTCGAAGGCGCGGAAGGCCTGGAGGTAGATGAAGTAGGGCAGGTTGGTGCTGGTCTGGCCGGGACCTCCCTGGGTGATCATGTAGATCGCGTCGAAGGTCTGGACGATGTAGATCGTGCCGAGCAGCAGCGCCAGCTCCACGAAGCGGCGCAGGTGCGGGAAGGTGATGCGGCGGAAGACGGCGAACGGCCTGGCCCCGTCGACGCGTGCCGCCTCCAGCACCTCGGGCGACTGGCTCTGGAGGCCCGCGAGCATGATGAGCATCATGAACGGCGTCCACTGCCAGGTGAGCACCATGACGATGGACAGCAGCGGGAAGTCGTTGACCCAGTCCGCGCCGACCCCGAACGGCGACAGCGCCCAGTTGAGCAGCCCGTAGACCGGGTGGTACATGGAGGTCTTCCACAGCAGGGCCGCGGCGACCGGCATGACCAGGAACGGTGTGATCAGCAGGGTGCGGACGATCCCGCGACCGAGGAAGGCCCGGTCGAGGAGGACCGCGAGGGCCAGCCCGAGGGCCAGCGAGAGGACGACGGCGCCGACGGTCAGGACGACCGTGTTGGCGACGGCGTTGCGGAAGAGCGGGTCTCCCAGGACCCGGCCGTAGTTGGAGATCCCGGCGAAGGAGCCGGAGTCCGGGCGCAGCAGGTTGCTGTCCTGGAAGCTGTAGTACACCGTGAACAGGAACGGGATCTGCGTCATCGCGATGACGAACAGCAGGCCCGGCAGCAGCGGGGTCCGGCGTATCCAGCGCTCCCCCCGGGTGGGTTCGCGCGTGGTGGGCCCGCGCCGCGCCGTGTCCGGCGTGGTCTGAGCGGTCATGGGCTTCCCTCGAAGGTGTCGTGGCGGTGGCGGGTCGGCGCGGCCGGGAACGGCCCGGCCCCGGTTCAGTCGCGGTAGCCGCCGGACAGGGCGGTCTCCTCCGCGTACGCCTGGGACTTGCGCAGCGCCTCCTCGACGGACTGCTGTCCGGCGATGGCGGCGGAGATCTCCTGGGAGACCCGGGTGCCCAGGTCCTGGAACTCGGGGATGGCGACGTACTGGACGCCGGTCCACGGCTGCGGGTGCATGCCGGGCTGCTCCACGTCCACGTTGTCGATGGCGTCGTAGGTGGGGCCGGCGAAGGCCTCGGCTGCCTCCTGGTACTCGGGGATGTCGTAGGTCGAGACGCGGGCGCCCGGGGGCACGCGCTCCCAGCCGAGCCGCTCACCGACCAGCCGGTGGTACTCGCGGGATGTGGCCCAGGAGACGAACTCCCAGGCGGCCTCGGGGTCGGTGGAGGTCGTGGGGATGGACAGCGCCCACGCCCACAGCCAGCCCGCGTGCTCGGTCCGGGAGACCGGGGCGGGGGCGTAGCCGATGTCGCCGACGACGCTGCTGGAGTCGGGGTCCTCCAGGTTGCCCGCGGCGACGGTGGAGTCGTAGAACATGGCGGCGTCGCCCTGGGCCATGGTGGTGAGGCACTCGGTGAACCCGGCGTTGGGCGCGCCGGGCTGCCCGTACTCGCTCACCAGGTCGACGTAGGTCCGGACGGCCTCCTCGACCTCGGGCGAGTCCAGGTGCGCGTTCCAGTCCTCGTCGTACCACTGGCCGCCGTGGGTGAGGATCACCGTGTTGAGGGGGGCGAGGAGTTCCCCCCAGCCGGGGACCCCGCGCAGGCAGATCCCGGAGACGCCGCCGTCGGGGTCGTCCAGTTCCTCCGCGAACCCGGCGACCTCCTCCCAGGTCGGGGCCTCGGGCATCTCCAGGCCCGCCTCCTCGAACAGGTCCTCGCGGTACATCAGGAGCGAGGACTCGCCGTAGAAGGGCGCCCCGTACATCTGGTCCTCGTAGGAGAGGGCGGAGCGCACGGTGGGGATGATGTCGTCGATGTCGTAGTCGGGGTCGGAGCCGTACTCGTCGAGGCTGATGATCCAGCCGTTCTCCGCCCAGATGGGCACCTCGTAGGTGCCGACGGTGACCACGTCGTACTGGCCGCTCTGGGTGGCGATGTCCTGGGTGACGCGGTCGCGGAGCTGGTTCTCGGGCAGGACCACGAACTCGACGGTGATGCCGGGGTTCGACGCGTTGAACTCGTCCGCGAGGGCCTGGATGTCGTCCATCTGCGGGTTGGCCACCGTGGCGACGGTGACGACCCGTTCCCCGTCGGAGCCGCCCCCTCCCGCTCCGGCGCAGGCGGTGGCGAGGAGCGCCAGGCCGGTGGCGGCGGCCACGACCGGGAGTCCGCGCCGCGTCGTGCGTATGAGCATGTTCTTCCTCCTGGGGCGGCCCGGGGGCCGGGCTCCGTGTCGCGTGAACGCGGCCGACTGTCACAGCGTTGCTCATATGAGCGGAGACGAGAGCATATGAGCAGCGCGGAGCTCATTTAAGTTGTGACTGGTGTCACGGGTCAAGGTGGGATGCAATAATGAGCGAAAGGATGCTCATATGAGCAACATCTCTGGAGGCTGTCGATGAAACCCGCGTTCCGACCGGCGGAGCTGATCCGCGCCACAGCGATCGCGCGCAGGTACTACATCGGCGGAGAGTCCAAGATCCGCATCGCGGAGGACTTCGCGATCAGCCGGTTCAAGGTCGCGCGCATCCTCGACGACGCCCGGGCCGCGGGCATCGTGCGCATCGAGATCGCCGAGCCCACGGAGGTCGACACCGACCTCTCCCACCAGCTGCGGACCGCCTACGGGCTGCACCAGGCGATCGCGGTCGTCAACCCCGGCGAGGGCGGCGCCATGCACCGCGGACTGGGCCGGATCGCGGCCGAGTACCTCACCGAGATCCTGGAGGAGGACGACACCCTCGGCCTGGCCTGCTCGCGCACCCTCAACGCGATGACGCTGGCCCTGGACGAGCTGCCCCGGTGCACGGTCGTGCAGCTGACCGGTGTGCTCCCCGGCGGCGTGGAGGAGAACTCGGTGGAGCTGGTCCGGCGGGTGGCCAGCCTGGCCCGCGGCCCGGCCTACCCCATCTACGCCCCGCTCGTGGTCTCCGACCCCGGCACCGCCGACGCCCTGCGCGCCCAGCCACAGGTGGCCGGAGCCATGCAGCGCTACGGGGAGCTGGACAAGGCCGTCGTCGCCATCGGATCCTGGTCCCCGACCCTGTCCCTGGTCCGGGACGCCCTCTCCCCCGCCGAGGGCGCCGCCCTCGAACGCGAGGGCGTGCAGGCCGAGGTGTGCGCCCGGACCGTGGACGTCCACGGCACACCGACCGCACCGGAGCTGACCTCGCGGATCATCGCCATCACCCTGGAACAGCTGCGCGACGTGCCCGAGGTCGTCGCGGTCGCCGGGGGCGCGGGCAAGGCGCAGGCGATCCACTCCGTCCTCAAGACCGGCGTGGTGTCCTCACTGGTCACCGACACCACGACCGCGCGCACGCTCATCGAGGCGGCGGGCGGACCGGGAGGCTCCGTAGGCTGACCCGCGGGCGCGGCGGGGCCGCGCGCGCCCCGCGCCCGCGGGCCGGGCCCGCGCCCCCGGCCCGCCGTCCGCCACGACCCCGCACCGAACCGTCACTCTCCGAACTGCCACACTCCGAAGCACCCACCCCCTCACCCTCACGGAGCCGACATGGCACTGGTCGCCGGAATCGACAGCTCGACCCAGTCCTGCAAGATCGTGGTCTGCGACGCGGACAGCGGAGCGGTGGTGCGCGAGGCTCGCGCGCCGCACCCCGACGGAACCGAGGTCCATCCCCGCGAGTGGTGGACCGCTCTGGAGGAGGCCTCCTCCGGCCTGCTCGACGACGTGGCGGCGGTCGCCGTCGCCGGACAGCAGCACGGCATGGTCACCGTGGACGGGGACGGCGACGTCGTCCGTCCCGCGCTGCTGTGGAACGACACCCGCTCGGCGGGGGCCGTGCGCGACCTGATCGAGGAGCTGGGCGGGCCCGCGGCCTGGGTGAAGGCCGTGGACAACGTGCCCAACGCCAGCCTGACCGTCAGCAAGCTGCGCTGGCTGGCCGAGCACGAGCCGGAGAACGCCGCCCGCGCGACCGGGGTGATGCTCCCCCACGACTGGCTGACCTGGCGGTTGGCGGGCGGCGGGGCGGGCGGGGCACGGGACGCGGTCCTGCCCGTCACCGACAGGGGCGACGCCTCGGGCACCGGGTACTGGTCGCCGACCGAGGAGTCCTACCGGACCGACCTGCTGGTCAGGGCGTTCGGGCGTGAGCTGGAGGTGCCCCGGGTGGCCGGGCCGGCCGAGGTCGTGGGGCACACGCCGTCGGGCGCGGTGATCGCCCCCGGGACCGGCGACAACATGGGCGCCGCCCTGGGGCTGGGCCTGCGTCCGGGCGACGCCGTGGTGTCCCTGGGGACCAGCGGGACGGTGTTCGCGGCGAGCGAGGGGCCGAGCCAGGACCCCGACGGGATCATCTGCGGGTTCGCCGACGCGACCGGGCGGTTCCTGCCGCTGGTGTGCACGCTGAACGCGGCGCGGGTCCTCGGCGCGACCGCCGGGATGCTCGGCGTGGACCTGGCCGGGCTGGACGCGCTCGCGCTGGCCGCCGAGCCGGGGGCGGAGGGGCTCGTGCTGCTGCCCTACCTGGACGGCGAGCGCACGCCGGTGCTGCCCGACGCGGCCGGCTCGCTGCACGGGCTGCGGCGGGCCAACATGCGGCCGGAGAACATCGCGCGGGCGGCCGTGGAGGGCATGCTGTGCGGCCTGGCCGACGGCCTGTCCGCCATGACCGGTACCGGTGTCCCGGTGGGCAGGGTCCTGCTCGTGGGCGGGGCCGCCCGGTCGGCCGCCGTGCGCGCGGTGGCGTCGACCGTCCTGGGGGTCCCGGTGGCGGTGCCCCCGCCCGCCGAGTACGTCGCGGTCGGTGCCGCGCGGCAGGCGGCCTGGGCGCTGGCGGGGACGGCCGAGCCGCCGGTCTGGGACCTCGGCGAGGGTGACGCGGTCGCGCCCGTGGACGCGCCGCAGGTGCGGCGCAACTACGCGGAGGCGCGCAAGTCCCTCCACGGGGTCTGACCGGGCGATCCGGGGCGCCCGGACGGACGGGCGGGCGGCGGCCGGGTGCGGGATCGGCCGTTCGGCTCCCGGCCCCGTGGCGGGCCGGGCTCCGGGCCCGCGTGCCTCGAACCGGGTCCCGGCCGCCCCGCGGCAACGCGGGCCGGACGCCGGGTCAGGCGCTCCTGGGCGGCTCGGCGGTGGCGGTGGTCAGTGCCGCCCACACCAGCGGGGTCGCGGCAGGGTCTCCCCCGATACGCCAGCGGTCCAGCAGGGAGCGCTGCCAGTCCGCGAGCGCCCGCACGGGGTCGGGGGCGTCGTGGGCGGCGTCCACGGCGGCCACCAGGGCGGAGAGGGGGCGCTGGTCCGCGGGGACCTCCCCGAAGCGGTGCAGGGCGAGGTTGGTGGGCAGCACCCACCGCGCGGAGGTGACCAGGTCCGCACCGTTGCGCAGCATCGCCGAGGCCAGCCCGAAGGACTCGGTGAAGCGGGTGTCCGCGCCGCTCTCGCAGGCGATGAGCGCCACCCGGGGCGGTGACGGCCAGACCTCCGCCCCGGCGCGGCCGTCGGCGGTGCCCGTGAGCAGGTCCTTGGCGGAGAGCGGCCGGTGGGATCGGACGACCTCGGCGCGGCCCTCGGTCCCCCGGCCGCAGCACAGGTGCAGGCGGGCGTCCTCGCTCTGGCCGCCCTCGACGGGGGCGGACGTGACGTGGCCGACGTAGAGCAGGCGCCGGGCGCCGCCGCGCAGGGCGCGACCCAGCCAGTCCCGGTCCAGGTCGGTGCGGCGCAGGGCCTCCTCGGGGGCGGTGACCGCGGGAAGCATGTCGCCCGCGTCCCGGTGTGCGCGGACCAGGTCCAGCAGGTCGGGGTCGGTGCCCGGGCGGCCCAGGACCGAGCCGAGCGGGGAGTCGGCGCGGAAGCCCGGCACCCGGGGGTCGAGGACGAGGACGGCGGGGGCGGGGGCCTCCGCTGGGGACGGCGCCGGTTCCGGTGTCGGGGCCTGTGTCGGGTCCGGGGCCTGTGCTCCCAGCGCGAGCGGTGCGGCCAGCACGACGTCGGCCAGGTCGAGCAACCGCTGGTCCCCGTCCACGGCCAGGAGTTCCCAGGGCACCTGCCCGGTGCGCGGGGACGGCTGCACCCGCACCAGAGGGCGGACGCCGGTCCCCTCCCCCACCTGGCGGATCTGCTCGGTGAGCTGGGGCGGCCACAGGACCGAGGCCAGCCGCGCGGCGAGGTCCCGCTCCCGCGAGGGGTCGGTCATGGCGCCGCCCGCGACGGCTTCGGCGACGTCCTCACCGGAGCCGGGCAGCGCGGCGGCGAGTTCGGCCGTCACCGCGTCCGCGTCACCGCCCGGCGCGTATCCGGTGCCGAAGCCCTGGGCCCCGAGCGTCCAGCGCCAGGTCATGAAGAGGTCTCCGGCGTCCGCGAGCCGGACCAGCACGGTCGGCGCCGGGGACGGGAACGAGGGGGACGGGCCTGCGGTGGCGACGACCGTCAGGGCCGAGGTCACCCGGAGCCTGTACCGCGCCTCGGCCTCGTCGACGTACTCCCGGAGGGCGGTGCGGTCGGTGCCCTCCCCCATCAGGACCCGGGGCGGCAGGGCGACCCTGAGCCCGTCGGCGCCCTGTGCCTCCCCGCCTCCGTGGCTCCCCGCCGCGAGGGCGGCGTCCGGTTCGGGTCCTCCCGCGCGGGAGGACCCGGGCGGCCGTGCGGGGGCCGGGGGGCCCAGGGGGCTCCTGGCGGCCGGTCCGGGGAAGGGCCCCTCCGACTCGGGCACGGGGGCCAGGGTCGCCCCCGCGCAGCGGAACTCGACCAACTCGAACAGGAGCCCCTGGTCCTGGCGCAGCAGGGCCAGCTCGAAGACGAGCCGGACGGCGCTCCGGGAGAGCGCCGACCACTGGTCGCGGGCGTGCCCGGTGGCGAAGCCGGTCCGCATCGCCTCCAGGGCGAGTGCCGCCGGGAGCACCAGGGCCAGCGCGGAGTCCAGGGCCTCGCGTTCGTGCCCCTCGAAGCGGCCCGCCCTCAGCAGTCCGGTGACCGCGCGGGCGACGAGGAAGTCGGTCTGGGCGCACCGTTCGTAGGCGCCCATCTCCTCGAAGACGGCTCGGGCGCGCTCGCACATGTCCTTCATGGCCAGGTGGTCACCGGCGTCGAACGCGTGCCGGGCGGAGACGACGAGGCTGTCCGCCGCGGCCAGGCGCACCCCCAGGCCCTCGAAGCGGGACAGCGACGAGGCGGCCAGTGCGCGGGCCGCGTCCGCGGACCCCCTGGCCTGGGCGATCAGCGACCGGGCCTGCTCGCAGACGGCCAGGGAGACGTGGTCCCCCTGGCGTTCGAGGGCGACGGAGGCCTGGTGGTAGAGGCGTTCGGCCTCGTCGAGGTCGCCCCGGCGCACGGCCGCGAACCCCCGGTGGCCGGTGAGGAACGCCGGTTCGGCGTCGGAGCGCTCCAGGACGCGGAAGTGCTCGCCGGCGCGGTCGAGGTGGTCCTCGGCCTGGTCGGGTCGGCCGGTGCTCGCCAGGACGAGGCCCAGGGACGTGAGCAGGTAGGGGACCGTGCTGATGCCGTCGGGTGCGGCGGCGAGTGCCGCGGTGAGGAGTTCCTCCGCCGCTCCCCAGTCGCCGCGGTCCATGAGGAGCCGCGCCCGGGCTCCGGCGAGTTCGGCCCGTCGGGTGCCGTCGTCGGACGGCTCCTCCGCGCGGCGCTCCCCCTCGTCCAGCAGCGCCGCGGCGGTGTCGTGGTCGCCCGCCCTGCGGGCGGCCTCGGCGCGTTCCATGAGGGCCTTGAGCAGGGTGGCCAGCCACACGGGCCGGCCCCGGGGGCCGGTGGCGTGCGCCTCCGTTCCGCGCAGGAGGACGAGTGCCCGGTCCAGGGCGGGGACGCCGTCGCCCGGGGCTCCCCTCCCGGAGCGGGTCATGCCGATGTCCGTCAGCAGCATCCCCTGGAGGAAGCGCGCGTCGGGGCTGTCCTGGAGGTGTTCGGCACGCGTGAGGAGTTCCTGGAGGACTCCCTCCGCGGCGGCGAGGTCCCCCTGCCGGAGGAGGGCCTCACAGCGGGCCAGCCCCGCGTCGAAGGGTTCACCGAAGCCGATCAGAAGTCCTCCTCGATGTGGGCCGCGACGACCTCGGCGAGGAAGGGCGCGGGGTCCGGGCCGGCGCCGTCGGGGGCGCCGGGGCCTTCGCTGCGGACGGCCCCGTTCGAACCGTGTCCGGAACCGGGCGGGGCGGCTGCGGCCAGGCGGCGACGGGCCAGCGCGCGCAGCCCCTCCCGGGTCCGGCGGGCGGCGTCCGGGTGCTGGGGTCCCGGGTCGAACCCGGGCAGGACCACCTGGACGTCCAGGGCCGGCGCGGCCGTGTCCGGCAGCGCGGTGTCCACGACTCCGGTCCAGGTGTCCGCCGTGCGCTCGCACCGGGCGCGCGCGGGTGCGGCTCCGTCTGCGCCGACCTCGGCGACCGGCCGCACGCCCGGGGCCGGTCGGGCGGCCCCCGCCACCGCGCTCACCCGGACGGCGCGCCGGGAGCCGTGGGCGAACGCGGTCCAGGTGACGGCCTCCTCGGAGGCGTCCACGAACCCGGGCGGGTGACGGCACCAGTCGTTGGTCCCCGTACCGCGTGCGATCAGCCTGGCTCCCGGCGGCAGGCCTGCGACGCCGCCGGCGGCGGCGAGGGCGTGGGAGTCGGGCAGGGCCCTTGGCCAGTGGGGGGCGATGACGCCCGCTCGGGCGGCCGTCCCCGGAGGCGGGGCGTAGGGGTCGGCGGGGGCGCGGACGCCTTCGGGGGCGGCCGGCGCGGCGAGTTCGTCCAGGTCGTCGCCGTCGAGCCCCGCGTCGTCGGCCACGGCGCGCACCGCCGCGAGCACGTCGGCGACGGCGTACGGGTCGGCTCGCCACCAGCCGATCAGCGGGGCGATCCCCGCGCGGTGTTCGAGGACCAGCTCGGCGGCCGGGTCCCGGTCGGCGTCCCACACCTGCTGGCAGCGGTGGGTGAGCGCCGCCAGCTCCAGTCCGAGCAGGTCCGCGTCGAGCGCGGGAATCCCGTCCAGGTGGGAGGCGGGCCACCACCGGGCCGCCCAGTGGCCCGTGGCCAACCGGTGCAGGTCGTGCGCGAGCGCGCCCGGATCGGCGGAGGTGCGCAGCGTGCGCGCCCGTCCGGTCGCGCAGGCGTCCACGGCGCGCGCCACCCCGGCCCCGTACACGGCCCACAGCCACGTCTGGGCGTCGGACACCGAGTCCACGAACGCGTCCGGGAGGACGGCGCCCCCGGAGGTTCCCGGACGCACGGCACCGGTTCCGTCGGAGCCCCGTCCGGTGATGTCGGGCCACGTGAGCAGCGCACCGGCCGCGTCGAGGACGGATCGGCCGAACGCGGGGGCGCGGCCCCGTCCCTCGACGGTCACGCTCACCCCGCCCTCCTCCGCCCGCACCTCGATCCCGGTCATGCCGCGCTCCCGGAGGTGGTGTCGGTCAGGGTCCGCAGTGCCGCGCGCACGCGGGCCCGGTGGTCCATGAGCACGGAGTAGGCGACGCCGTCGAGCAGGGACCACAGCTCGGCGGGGCCGCCGATCCCTGCGGCGTGGACGTCGCGGCCGTGCAGGCGCGCCCACAGGCGGCGGGTGTAGGCGACCCAAGGGGTACGCAGGGAGCGGCCGAGGCCGGCGAGCAGGTCCTCCCCGGACAAGGGTGGCGCCGGTGTCCGGGTCTCCGTCGCCCCGTCGTCCGGCACGGTCCCTGGTCCCGGAAGCGCCGCGGCCGACGGGCCCGGGGCCGGGGTGCCGTCGGCCTGTGGGCTCCCTCCGGCCTGCGGGAGCCCGCCCGGGAGGCCGGCGCCGAGCGGACCGGAGGGCGCGTCCGCCGCGCTCCGGGGGGCGGGGGGCGAGACGGTCATGCGCCGGGCGCGGGCCACGGAGGACTCGCGGCGCCAGCGGCGGTCGATGGCGCGGTGCGCCCGGGTGGGCCCCGGGTCGGTCCCGAGCGGGTCGAGTCCCGCGGCGAGCCGCCCCCCGACCAGGAGTGCCACGCGCAGCGACTCGTCGGACAGGCCGAGCGGGGAGCAGCTGCGCGCGGTCTCGGCGGCGACCAGTTCCGGGACCGGGGGCAGGTCGGGGTGTCCGGGCGCCCGTAGGACGGTGAAGACCCTCTCGTAGAGGGTGCGGTCCAGGGGCGCGGGAAGGGCCGCGGTGGACGCGGTGCTCCCCACTCCGGGGCGCGCAGGCACGGGACCGGCGCTCAACCCGAGGTGGGAGGGTGCGCCTTCCGCGCCCCAGGCGGCGACGGAACCGGACACCCACAGCGCCGCCCCCAGTCGCGAGCCGTGGAGGTCGCGGACCAGCGCGGCCAGTGCCTTCTCCGCGGTGCCGGGGTCGGCGGCCCCTCCGGCGTTCCGGCGGCCCGTCTCCCCCGCGCCGTGTGTCCGCGCGGAGGGGGCGCCGCGGTCGGAGTCGCGGCGGTCGGAGGCCGGGCCGCCTGGGGCCGCGCAGCCCTCCAGGACGGCGTCGGCGAGGGCCAGCGCGTCCGTGTGCGGGACGGCGCCCGGGAGGGCGGGGACGGCGCGTTCCTCCCAGGCCCGGGACAGGGCCTCGTCGGCGGCCCGCGCCCTCACGGGGTCGCGCAGGTGGGCCTTGAGGGCGGCCACGGTGCGTCCGTCGCCCCGTGCGGCCAGCTCCAGGACCACCTGCCGCGCGGTCCCCTCCGCTGCCGGGGGTTCTGGGGCGCCGTGTTCGGCGGCGAGTTCGTAGCAGCGCTGGAAGTACAGGTCCTGCGGGTTCCCGCCGACCACCCGTAGGGCCCGGCGGACCCGCTTGAGCAGTGTGAACCAGCGGGCGGCGGCGGCCAGGCGCGTCCCGTCCGCGCGCAGGAGCCCTGCGGCCAGGTCGGCGGCCTCGGCGGTGAGCAGGTCCCCGGCCAGCTCCGGCCGCAGGACCGGGCGCAGGACGAGCGGCAGCACGAGGAGTTTGACGGCGCGGGTGAGCGGGGCGCCGCCGGGACCGCTGAGCGGTTCGAGTCCGGGGCCGAGCTCTCGCCAGGCCCGGTCGACGACCTGGGACCGGGGCTGGAGCGCCCCGAGGGGAATCGCTGGCACAGGACGAGGTTACCGGGACGCCGCCACCGGCCCGCGGCCGGTCCGAACCTGGGATCGGTAGGCCCTACCGGCCGGATTGGCTGGGTGTGAGCGAAGGTCGAGAACGTGAGAGGGAGACATCCATGGTCAGGACAGTGGTGCGGTCGGTGGTCCTCACGGAGGCGCTCGTGGCGGCCGGTCTGGTCGGCTGGTACCTGTGGGCGGGGGTGAGCGCGTCCCCCGACGCGTTCGTCAGCCCCTGGTCGGAGAACGTGTGGGCGCCCGTCGTGGCGCTGGTCATGATGGCCACCACGCTGCCTCTGCTGGGGGCGGCGTCCGTGCTCGGCGGACTCGGGGGCGGGCTGGGCGCGAAGGAGATGGCGGGCGCGCCCGTCGCGATCGGGACCGTCACCGGGGTGGTCCGCACCGGAGTCAGCGTCAACGACCAGCCGCAGTTGGCGATCAGCATGGACGTCGAGACCCCGGAGGGGCGCCGGTTCACCGCGGTCGCCAAGCAGGTCGTCGACATCACCCAGTTGGCCGACCTGGTCCCGGGCACGGTGCTGCCGGTCCGCTATCTGCACGACCGGCCCGGCGTGGTCGCCCTGGACCGCGGGGACGATCCGGCCCTGGTCCAGGCCGCCTACAACGCGGTCATGGTGCGGGCGGGCCTGACGACCGAGCGCAACCTGGACATCGCGGCGCGCGGGACGCGGGCGCAGGGGGTCGTCTCCTCGGTGCGGCCGACCGGGCACCTGCTCGACGGCAATCCGGAGATGGAGATCGGCCTGGGGGTGACCCGTCCGGACGGGTCCGTCTTCCACACGTCGGTCGTGAAGGTCCTGCCCGCCTCGTCGGTCGTGAGCGTGCAGGTGGGGCGGGTCCTGACCGTGTACTACCTGCCCGAGCGGGAGGACGAGGTCGTCCTGCAGACCGCCGCCAACCCCGGGGCCCGGTGAGGCGGTCCGGGCGGCCGTCCGCGGGTGTGCCCGCCCCCTCCGCGGGCCGGTCCGGGCACGCCCGGACGGCAGGTGCGCACCGGAGCGGGCCCTCCCCGCGGTCGGGGCCGGTACGAGCGCACCGGGACGCGGCGGTGGCCCGTCGGCCGACTCTGCCCTAACCTGTCCGCGGCACCACAACACCCGACGGAACACGGTGAGCATGAACGACGCACAGCTTCGACCGCTCGGCCGCACCGACCTGCGCGTATCCCCCCTGTGCCTGGGCGGGAACGTCTTCGGCTGGACCGCGGACGAGGACACCTCCTTCCAGGTCCTCGACGCGTTCGTCGCCGGAGGCGGCGCCTTCGTCGACACCGCCGACTCCTACTCGATGTGGGCCGAGGGCAACCACGGCGGCGAGTCCGAGAGGATCATCGGCCGCTGGCTGGCGGCCCGCGGCCGTCCCGACGACCTGGTCCTGGCGACCAAGGTAAGCAAGCACCCGGAGTTCCAGGGCCTGTCCGCCGCCAACGTCCACGCCGCCGCGGACGCCTCGCGCGCACGGCTCGGCGTGGAGGCGATCGACCTCTACTACGCCCACTTCGACGACCCGGACACCCCGCTCGCCGAGAGCGCGCGGGCGTTCTCCGAGCTGGTGGACGACGGCCGGATCCGGTACATCGGCCTGTCCAACCACAGCCCCGCGCGCATCCGCGAGTGGATGGACATCTGCGCCGACCAGGGGTTGCACGCCCCGGTGTGCGTGCAACCGCACTACAACCTGATGGAGCGCGGGATCGAGGACGACCTGGTGCCGCTGGCCCTGGAGCGCGGCCTGGCCCTGCTGCCCTACTTCGGGCTGGCCCGCGGCTTCCTCACCGGCAAGTACCGGACGGGCGGCCCGGAGGTGGACAGCCCTCGCTCGGGTGCGGCCCGCGCCTACCTGGACGATCCGCGCAGCGCGCTGGTCCTGAGCGCCCTGGACGCGGTCGCCGCCCGCAACGGCGTCTCCCCGGCCTCGGTCGCGCTGTCGTGGCTGTCGGACCGGCCCGCCGTGGTGTCGGTGCTGGCCAGTGCCCGCACCACCGACCAGCTCACCGACCTGTTGGCGGTCAACCAGTTGCGGTTGGACGAGGAGTCGACCGACCTGCTGTCCGAGGACTCCGACCCCGGGCGCGCCCGGGTCTCGTGAGCCCCGGTCCCGTGGGCCCGGGTCCGGACGGCCGCGGTGCTCGGCTCCCCGCCGGGGACGGTCTCCCCGTCCCCGGCCTCAGGCTGCGTCGGCCAGGAGCTCATGGACCAGACCGGCCACCCTGTCGACCTCGACGAGGAACCCGTCGTGCCCGTACGGGGAGTCGATCACCCGCGCCCTCCCGGGGACGGGCAGGTGCCGGGCGATGAACTCCTGCTGTTCCAGCGGGTACAGGTGGTCGCTGCTCACCCCGGCCACGACGGTGCGTTCGGGCAGGCGGCGCAGCGCGTTCGCGACGCCTCCCCGCCCGCGGCCCACGTCGTGGCCGTTCATCGCCTCGGTCAGGAGCACGTAGCTGGCGGGGTCGAACCGGCGCGCCAGCTTCCAGGCCTGGTGGTCGAGGTAGGACTCGACCGCGAAACGGCCGCCCCCGGCCGGGTCCTCCCCGTCCTGCGGCGCACGCCCGAACCGGGCGTCCAGCTCGCCCGCGCCCCGGTAGGTGACGTGGGCGATCCGCCGTGCCACCCCGAGCCCGGCGGCGGGCGCGCGGCCGGTGCCGTGGTAGTCGCCGCCGCGCCAGTCCGGGTCCGAGCGCACGGCGTGCAGCTGGGGCGCAGCCCAGGCGATCTGCCAGGCGGAGGTGACCGCGGGGCAGGACAGGACGAGGGCCCGGCGCACCCGGTCGGGGAAGGTCACCGCCCATTCCAGCGCGCGCATCCCTCCCATGGATCCGCCGACCACCGCCGCCCAGGAGTCGATGCCCAGGGCGTCGGCCAGCGCCACCTCGGCGCGCACCGTGTCGCGCAGGGTGATCCGGGGGAACCGGCTCCCCCACGCCCGCACGCCGGGTCCCGCCGCTCCCGGCGGGCGGCGGGGCACGGCGCCTTCGGCGGGCGAGGAGGGGCCGGTGCTTCCCTGGCAGCCGCCCAGCACGTTGGGGGCGACCACGAAGTAGCGGTCGGTGTCCAGGGCCAGGCCGGGGCCGACCATGCCCTCCCACCAGCCGGGGGAGGCGTGCCCGGGCCCCGCCGGCCCGGCGGCGTGCGAGTCCCCGGTGAGGGCGTGCAGCACCAGGATCCCGTTGGTGCCGTGCGCGTTGGGCCGCCCCCAGGTCTCGTAGGCGATGCGGACCCCGGGCAGGGACTCCCCCGACTCCAGGAGCAGGGGCGCGTCGAGCGCGACCCATCTCCGCCCCCCGGCGGGGTCGCCGTCCCGCCACCCTCCGGCGGCGGGACGGCTGGGCGCCTCGGTCACTGGTGGGCCTTGGCCGCCCGGAAGCCCAGCTCCAGATCGGCCTTGAGGTCGTCCACGTGCTCCAGGCCGACCGCGAGCCGGACCAGGCCCGGGGTGACCCCGGCCGCGGCCTGCTCCTCGGCGGCGAGCTGGCTGTGCGTGGTGCTGGCGGGGTGCACGATGAGGCTGCGCACGTCGCCGATGTTGACCAGCTGGCTGAAGAGTTCGGTCCCGTCCACGAAGGCCCGGCCCGCGTCGACGCCCCCGCGCAGGTCGAACGAGACGACCGCGCCCGCACCCCGGGGCAGGTACGTCCGGGCCTGCTCGTGGAAGGGGCTGGACGGCAGGCCCGCGTAGTAGACCGTCTCGACCTCGTCGCGCGCCTCCAGCCACTCGGCGAGGGCTTGGGCGTTGGCGACGTGGCGCTCGATCCGCAGGGAGAGCGTCTCGATCCCCTGGAGGATGAGGAAGCTGTTGAGCGGCGCGATGGCGGCTCCGGTGTCGCGCAGCACCTGGACGCGGAGCTTGGCGGCGTACGCGCCGGGGCCGAGTGCCTCCCAGTAGCGGAGCCCGTGGTAGCTGGGGTCGGGTTCCACGAAGCCGGGGAAGCGGTCGCCGTGGGCGCCGAAGTCGAAGGTTCCGGCGTCCACGACCGCGCCCGCGACGGTGGTGCCGTGGCCGCCGAGGTACTTGGTGGCGGAGTGGACGACGATGTCCGCGCCGTGCTCGATGGGCCTCAGCAGGTAGGGCGTGGGCACTGTGTTGTCCACGACCAGGGGGACCCCGGTCGCGTGGGCGGTGTCGGCGACCAGGCGCACGTCCAGGACGTTGCCGCCGGGGTTGGCGAGGGTCTCGGCGAAGTACAGCTTGGTCTCGGGCCGGGTGGCGTCCCTCCAGGCCCGGGCGTCGTCCTGGTCCTCCACGAAGCTCACCTGGACGCCGAGCTTGGGCAGTGTGTGGTGGAAGAGGTTGTAGGTGCCGCCGTAGAGGAGGGCGCTGGAGACGATGTGGTCGCCCGCGCCGACGAGGTTGAGGACGGCGCCGGTGACGGCGGCCGAACCGGACGCGAAGGCGACGGCCGCGGCCCCGCCCTCCAGGGCGGCGATGCGCTGCTCCAGCACGTCCTGCGTGGGGTTGCCGATGCGCGTGTAGATGTTGCCGGGCTCGGCGAGGCTGAACAGGTCGGCACCGTGCTGGGTGTCGCGGAAGGTGTAGGAGGTCGTCTGGTAGATGGGCGTGGCGCGGGCGTTGGTGGCGGGATCGGGCACGGCCCCGGCGTGGATCTGCTGGGTCTCGAAGGACCAGGCCTGCTCGGGGGCGGTCTCAGCGGTCATGTGCACCTCTGCCTTTAATCCAGATCGGAAAAGTAGGGAATGGGTGGAGGCTAGCACCCGTTCCTGCTCAGACACCAGCGATTCCCGAAATCCCCCGCCCGCACCGCCGCCCTGCCTCCGCACCCCGACCGGGGGCGGGGCGTCCCGTCACCCCCGCGCGCCCGCGGACAGTCGCCCTCGCCCCGACCCACGGATCGGCACGGCATGGGCCACCTCGCGCGAGCACCCCCGGGCCCTTTCCGCCGACCACCCGCGAGGCCCCCGACCATGCCCGACGGGCTCACGGGGACTGCGCGCCCGCGACCCGGGCGGACGACAGCACTCCGACCGTGGACCCCACGGAACCCGACCGCGGACAGGGAGCCCGGCAGGGACTCCGCGACCACCGGGCGCCTCGTTCCGGAGGTGACGCACGAGCCCGCCGGGCTCCGGGCCCCTACGGGAGCGGGCGGGCGCCGCGCAGCAACTGTTCGACCGCGGTCTCCACGAGCGCGTCGAGCAGTTCCGGTCTGACGAAGTTGCCGTTGATCATCGAGGCGATGCCCTGGAGGGTCGCGAACAGGACGATGCCGATCCGCTCGGGGTCGCCCGCCTGGAGTGCGCCCTCGTCCTGCCCCTGGGTGATCAGCTCGGACATCAGCCCGAACGGCGCTTCGGCCGCCTTGGCGATCCCCGTCGCACCAGGCCGGTGCTTGCTGGCGTACATCAGCTCCAGGAGCGCGGCGTTCTCGGTGGCGAAGCGGGTGTAGGCGGTCATGGTGGCCTTGACGCGCGAGGGGAAGTCCTCGTCCACGTCGGCCAGGGCGGAGCGCAGTGCCGCGTCCAGCTGGGCGAAGCCGGACTCGGCGAGCGCGTCGAGCAGCGCCTGGCGGTCCGGGAAGTGCCGGCGCGGAGCGGCGTGGCTGACGCCGACCTCCCTGGCGAGGTCGCGCAGCGACAGCTCGTCCGCGCCGCGTTCGCGCAGGACGCGCTCGGCAGCGTCGAGCAGGGCAGCTCGAAGGTTTCCGTGGTGGTAGGGCCGCTCTTCGGTCACGTCTGACATGGGTCCCCACGGTACCAGACCATGTTTTCGACGCCTACTTTGTTGCTGTTGACTACTTTGTTTGCGCTGACTACTTTGTAGCCCATGACAACATTTACCGCTTCGGACATCCCCTCCATGACCGGTCGCACGGTCGTCGTCACCGGTGCGAACAGCGGGATCGGCCGGGCAGCAGCCCGCAGCCTCGCAGCCAGGGGCGCGCGCGTGGTGCTCGCCGTGCGCAGCGTCGAGAAGGGGCGGGAGGCCGCCGCCGAGATGACCGGTGACGTCGAGGTCCGGCAGCTCGACCTCGCCGACCTCTCCTCGGTCCGCGCGTTCGCCGCGGACCTCACCGAGCCCGTCGACATCCTGATCAACAACGCGGGCGTCATGTTCCCGCCGCCCACCCGCACCGCCGACGGCTTCGAGCTGCAGTTCGGGACCAACCACCTGGGGCACTTCGCACTCACGAACCTGCTCCTGCCGCGGATCCGGGAACGGGTCGTCACCGTCTCGTCCAACGGCCACAAGGCGGGGTCGATCGACTTCGACGACCTCAACTGGGAGCGCAGGCCGTACCGGGCGATGGGCGCGTACGCGCAGTCCAAGCTCGCCAACCTGCTGTTCACCTCGGAGCTCCAGCGGCGCCTCACCCAGGCCGGCTCACCGGTGATCGCGACCGCCGCGCACCCCGGCGTGGCCGCCACGAACCTGGTGAGGTTCGACGGTCGGCAACGCGTGCGCCGCCTGATTCAGAGGGCGGTCGCCCTTCTGGCTCAGACCGACGACGCCGGCGCACTGCCGACCCTGTACGCGACCGTGGCGAGGATTCCGGGCGACAGCTACGCGGGCCCGAGCGGCTTCCTGGAGGGGCGCGGTGCGCCGAAGCTGGTCGGCCGCTCGGCGAGGGCGCAGGACACCGAGGTGGCGCGACGCCTGTGGGAGGTCTCCGAAGGCCTGACGGGAGTCGCGTTCCCCCGGCACTCCCTCCGATCCGCCTGATCCGGCACGCCCCGGCCGCACACAGAACCGGTCCCGCCCAACATCCTCGGGCGGGACCGGTTCACTACACCGCTACGAGGCGACGCGTACCGCAGCCAGTAGCGCCGTCCACTCAGAAGCCTCGGTCGACAGGTACCCCAGATCCCGGTTCCGGGTGTCACGAAGATGAGTGGTAGGTCCTTCCGCGACCTCCACGCAATCCCCGCCATTACCACCGCTATAGCTGGACTTGTGCCAGGTCATGCCGCATATTCCTTTCTCATCTCACGGATGCGATACAGCGACTCGACCGGAGCGAGCGCGTCTGCCCGCATCGCCCCGAAGAGCGCACTCATCCGGGACACGTCCTGTGCCTCGCTGCGAGCGACCTCCCCGAGCGCATGCTCGACAAACACCACAGTTTGGGCGTTCGAGAGCGACATGATCCGGAACGGCGGGCACATCCCCGGGTGAGTCATCCGCATCGAGATCGAACGCACCCCACGCCGCCTCGAACTCCGCGTCACCGACAACGGACCCCGCTCCCGCAACAACGTCCGACAACCAGCCTGACAACGACACAGACAACAACGGAGAAACACCGTGCCCACCGGACCCCGGCCCCACCTGCCCGATGCCACCGCCCTGCTCACCCCCGGCGAGGTCTCCCGCCTCTTCCGCGTCGACCCCACAACCATCACCCGCTGGGAGAGGAACGGCCACCTCACACCTCGATCAAAACCCTGGGCGGCCACCGCCGATACCCCCAGACCCGGATCATCACCCTCCTGCACACCCACCCCGACCACCACCTCGTCCACGCACTGGAAGAAGCCCGCACCCTGGCCACCGACACCGGAGCCCACACCACAGCCACCCGCATCACAGGACTCATCGACACCCTGCGCACCCGACAACACAACCCCTGACGCGCATGAGTCCGGCACCGGCCCCTCCCGTCACGGCCACCGCCACCGCCGCCGCCGGGGATACCCCCAGCGGTCGGCCGCACCGGCCGCGGCGGGAGCCCGGCCCACCCCTGGGAGCCCGAGAAGCGGACCGCCGACGCGCGGCTCAGCCCACCAGCAGTGTCTCCATGCCTCCTCACCTGCGGCAATCACACATCGTGTTTCAGGAGTGACGCACGGGGTTTCGGTCCGCGACCAGCGCAGTTGAGGTCCCCGCGGAGGTCCCGCTCCGCATGAGCACCACACCGGCCGGGTACCGGCGGACCATGACTCTCTGCTCTGAGTGCGGCGCCCCAGCCGCCCGAGTTCACCACACCCCCAGGTACTCGGCGCTGTCCGGGCCCTGGCCGGTCGAGTTCCCGACCGTCCGCACCCGGTACGAGCCGTGCGGCCACGAGGTGCTGAGCGCCGACGCGGCCTCCGGGGAGGACACCGTCGAGGCGCGCGCCGCCCGGGAGCTCACCGACGGCCTCGGGCCGATCGCGAAGGTCGGCGTCCCCGCGCTCGACCACCTGGTGCCGGACGGCATGCGGATCATGCGATGGGGCGCGGGCTTCGTGCGCGGAGGGTCGGACCTGGAGTCGGACCGGCTCCGCGCGGTGGCGTCCGCGTACGAGGACGAGGACGACCTTCCGGACCTGATCCTGTGGATGACCCCGGAGGAGGCCCACGCGGTGGGGTTCAGCCCGCCACCGGAATCGGTGGAGTGCCTGGTGCGGGTGTCGTGGGGACCCGAGTCCGCGTTCTGAGCCGCCGCCCCGCGGCTCGGAGCTCCGCACACGAGGAGAGGCCCGTGCGACGTCGCGCCGCACGGGCCCCGGTGGTTCTCAGTCGCGGGGCGGACTGCCCACGGCGTCCGGTCGCGCGTCGTTCCCGGCGGCGCGCTTCACGGGTTCCCCCGATCCCCGGCCGCACGGGGCGCGCGACGCGTCGGCCCATCGCCCCCCCGGGGCGAACACCGACCCCACGCCTTCAGGCCGTGGCGGGACCGTGGTCGCGCACCACGGCCTCCTGCACCCTCCGGTCGGCGTCGAGGGCCCGACAGACCTGTTCCAGCATGGAGCCCAACTCCGTCAGTCCCGTGCGGACCAGGGCGCGCGCCTCGGAGGTCACCGCGAGCGTGATCCGCTCCTCGTCGGCTTCGCACTCCCTCAGGTGCAGCTGGGCGGACGCGACTCTCCCGGCGTCCCGGGCGTCGAAAGCCCCGACCAGCTCCCTCCGGGCGCGGGCGACCCGGACCCGGGCCTCCTGCTGGTCGGCGTCGAGGTCGGTGAGACGCGCCTGGTGCACTGTGCGCTCCGCGAAGATCACGGCGCTGGCCTCGTAGACCGCGCGCCACAGCGACTGGGCGGTGGCGTGGAGTTCCCTCACATGGGGTTCAGTCTGACGGATGCTCATGTCCTTCTTCCGTGGCCTCAGGCGAGTGGGGGGATGCGGGGTTACTCCGTTCCCGGAGGGAGGAGACGGTTGCTGCGCGACCGAGGGGCCGAGGGCGGTGGCAGGTCCGCGACCATGCCTCCGCACGTGACCTTTTGAACACGCAGCGTGACCAGCATATTACCAACCGGAGTGGCTCGCACGTCATCCTCACCCCGGTCCCGGCCCACCGACCTGACCAAGGACACCCATCCTGACCTCGGTGAACCGTACCGTCGGTGTGGCGGCCCGGGTCAGTCCAGCGGGCGGCACCCGGCGCCCGTGGCGTCCGCGCGGTCGGCCGAGGGCGTGATCTCCTCGCAGGCGTACATCGCGCCGTCCTCCTCGGAGTGCATCTCCCCCGGACCGGGCTCCCCGTTGCTCTCGCAGTCCAGGCCCGAGGCCACGGTGCTCTGCTCGTCGAACAGGATCTGCGCGCAGGTGTGGATGGCCGCGGCGCGGGCGGGCACGGCCAGGACGGCACCGCACAGCAGAGCCGAGACGGTCAGCGTGGTGACGGCGATTCGACGCATGACTACCTTCCGCACTTGACAGTGACTCCGGGTGTTGGAATCTGTCCGAGGCGGAGGGTCCTAAACAACCGGGAACTCCAGGTCCGATCCCCCGGAACGCCGCTCGGGCGCCACTCCGGGGCGACCCGTACCGGTACGTGACGGTTCGGGCAGGTTCGGGACGGCAGGGCGGGCGAGGGGCCGGTCCGGCTGCACCGACCCCTCGCCCGCGGCTACTTGGGCCAGTAGAAGACGTCCGAGGTCGCCGACGTGACGGACGCGTCGGTGTCGCCGTGCTGGATCAGCCGCACCCGCACCCGCCGGCCCTTCGCCAGGCTGCCCTTCCACGTGTAGGTGAAGTGGCCGTTCCCCCCGGCATGCACGGGGCTGTCGACGGGCCGGTTGCGCGCGTACTCCCACCCGCCCGCGCCGTCGGGCCCGTACTCGGTGGCGCGGATCTGCACCTCGGCCCCGTCGGACAGGCCGGCGATGGTCACCCCGACGGAGAAGTCGTAGAGGGCCCCGTCCTTCTCGTTGACACCGACGAGGCTGTACAGGCTGCCGGTGGCCTCGCCCCCTCGGTCGGCGTCCACCACGGAGGTGAACTCCAGCGACGTCCACTCGCCGGGCTTGAGGGTCTGCGCCTTCTTCTTCTCGAACCGACGGTGTCGTGGCATGTCGTCTTCCTTTACGGAGAGGGAGGGGAGCAGGGCGGTTCCGCGGACGTGTCGTCCTCCACGGGTGCGCGGGAGCCCTCCCCGGGGCCGGGAGGAGGGAGGGGGCGTCGGGCCGCCCGCCGCGAGGGAGGTGTGGCGTGTCCGGTGGGCCGCCGGGGTTCTCGGGCGGCGCTGGGCCGCGCGCAGACGGGGAACGAGGGGGCCTTCGGCCGGGTGGCCGGGGTCACGGACGGGGTAGTGGGAGGGGGTGCCGCCGGGCGGCCCTGGTCCATCACGAGCACTGCCCTACAGTACGTACCCGCGCGAGCACGCAACGAACGCGCATTCGTCCCGGGGCAGGGCGAACCCGGACCGGGCACCCGCCCCCGGGGGGCGCGGCAGCAGGCCCCCTGCACGGCAGAAGGCCCCGACCGGGGGCGGTCGGAGCCTCGAAGGTTGCGGCAGGGATCCGGGGCGCGGGCGAACCGCGCGCCCCGGGAGCCCCCGCCGGTTCAGCCGAAGGGCGTCGCGGGCGCGGCGGGCACGTCCACCGGAAGGGCGAACACCGCGCCGTCGCCGGGACCCGGGTGCGTGAGCCCCACGGTCGCAGAGGTGATCATGAGGGTGGGTTCGCGCTCCCCGACCACGCACACGCTGGTGGGCTGGGCGGCGGGCACGTCCACCACCCGGTCCAGCGTCCCGTCGGGCGCGTAGCGGTGCACGCACCCCGCCCCCCAGACCGCGACCCACAGGTGCCCTTCGGCGTCGACCTGCATGCCGTCCGGGCTGCCCCCGTCGACGCGGGCCAGCACGGTCCGCTCCCCCGGCATCCCCTCGGCGTCCAGCGCATAGGCGTCGATGCGCCCCTGTGCGCTGTCGGCCAGGTACATCACGGAGCCGTCCGGGGCGAAGGCGGGGCCGTTGGGAACGGTGTAGCCGTCCAGGACGCGCGTGACCCCTCCGTCGGGGTCGGCCCGGTAGAGCGATCCGGCGCCGGGGGTGTTGTCGTAGGCCATCGACCCGGCCCAGAACCGTCCCCGGGGGTCGCAGCAGCCGTCGTTCATGCGCATCGGCGTGGCCGCGCCGTCCTCGGGGCGGCCCAGCCACTCGACGGCGGCGGCCCCTCCCCCGGTCACCGTCAGCAGCGCCACGCCGGTGCCCGCGGCGGCCACGAGCGCGCCGTCCCGGTGCCGGACGGGGGCGACCGCGCCCAGGGGGACGTCGAGGGAGGCGAGTTCGTGGGCCGGGCCCGGCCCACGGGGGTCCAGCCTCAGCAGGCGGCCGCGGAGGATGTCCACCATGAGCAGGTCGCCGCCGACCCAGCGCGCCCCCTCGCCGAGCTCGAAGCGGTCGTCGCTCCAGATCCTGATCGCCGGTTCCATCGGCACTCCTACCATTCCGCGAATGATCCGTCCTCGTGGCTCCACACCGGCGGGCGCCACCGGTGCCCCACCCGGTCCGCGCGGCGCACCGCGTCCTCGTCCACCTCCACGCCGAGCCCGGGGGCGTCCGTGCGGTGGATGTTCCCGTCGGGGAAGGCGAACACCCCGGTGTCCACGACGTAGTCGAGCAGTTCGGCGTCCTTGTTGTAGTGGATGCCGATGCTCTGTTCCTGGATGAGGAAGTTGGGGGTGGCGAAGGCGACCTGGAGGCTCGCGGCCAGGGCGATCGGGCCCAGCGGGCAGTGCGGCGCCAGCACCGCGTCGAAGGTCTCGGCCAGGGAGGCGATGCGCCGCACCTCGGAGATGCCCCCGGCGTGGGACAGGTCCGGCTGGGCCACCGCGATCCCGGCCTGGAGCGCGGGCAGGAAGTCGGTCCGCCCGTACAGGCGCTCGCCCGTGGCGATCGGCACCGGGCTGCACCGGACGATGTCCGGGAGCAGGTGCCCGTACTCGGGCAGGAGCGGCTCCTCCGCGAACATGGGGCGCAGCGGCTCCAGCAGCGGCAGCACCCTGCGGGCGGTGGCCGCGTTGAACCGGCCGTGGAAGTCCACGGCCACGTCGCGGTCGGGGCCCAGGACGTCGCGCACCTGGGCTAGGCGGTCCACGATCTCGTCGATCTCGCGCACGGTGGCGGAGCGGCCCATGACACCGGAGGCGTTCATCTTCACGGCGGTGAGCCCGGACTCCACCCGGGCGGAGACCGCGTCGGCCAGTTCGGCCGGGTCGTCTCCCCCGACCCAGCCGTACACGCGCACCCGGTCGCGGACCGGGCCGCCCAGGAGCTGGTGGACGGGGACCCCGAGGCGCTTGCCCGCGATGTCCCACAGGGCCTGGTCGAGCCCGGCGACGGCGCTGGACAGCACGGGGCCGCCACGGTAGAACGCGGCCTTGGTCAGGCGCTGCCAGTGGTGCTCGATGGGGGTGGGGTCCTCCCCCAGGAGGAGGTCGGACAGCTCCCCCACGGCGGCGCGCACCGTCTCGGCCCGGCCCTCCACCACCGGCTCGCCCCAGCCCACGATCCCGTCGTCGGTCTCGACGCGGCACAGCAGCCACCGGGGCGGGACGAGGAACGTCTCGATGCGGGTGATCCTCACTGCGGTTTCTCCAGATCGTCGTCGTGTGCGCCTTCTCCGGTGGCGCGGAGAAGGTCCTCCCTGGCCTGGTCGAGCAGGGTGCGCATGGCGTGCTCGGCCGCGACCGGGTCGCCCGCCGCGACCGCCTCGGTGACGGCGGCGTGGCTGGGCACAGGGTCCTTGTGGGCCCCTCCGTGCACCAGGCGGTCCCGTTCGGAGAGCCCGGCCGCGAAGAAGACGTCCGTGCGGGTGTACAGCTCGTTGCGGGTGGCGGAGAGCAGGGCCCGGTGCCAGCGCAGGTCGGCCTCGGCAGCGGCCTCCGGGGTGGCCTCGCCGGACTCGGCCATGTCCGCCACGGCCGCGCGCAGCGCCGCGACGTCGGCCTCGGTCCCGCGCAGGGCTGCCAGGCGGGCGGCGGCCGGTTCGAGGGCCTCCCGGAGCTCGGCCAGGTTGCGGAAGAACACGTCCCCGGCGCCCGCCGCTATCTGCCACCTGACCACGTCGGGGTCGAGCAGGTTCCAGTCCCCGCGCGGGCGCACGAACGTCCCCTTGCGCTGCCGGGAGCCGACCAGCCCCTTGGCGGCCAGGACCTTGATCGCCTCGCGGATCGCGGTGAGGCTGAGGTCGAGTTCGTCGCTGAGGGCGGCCAGGTCGATGGTCTCGCCCTCGGCGATCCGGCCGGAGAGCACGCGCTCCCCCAGCAACCGCACCGTCTGGCCGTGTACTCCGCGCCCCGAGTAGGCCGCCATCAGTCCCTCCCCTTCCCGTGCGTCACGACGACGCCTTGTAGATACTCCACCCTCCGTCGACCGGCAGGCTCACCCCGGTGACGTAGGAGGCCTCCGCGGAGGCGAGGAAGGAGATGGCGGAGGCGACCTCCGCGGGGTCGCCGAACCGCCGGGCGGCGGTCTGCGCGACGCTGTCGCGGCGGTCCTCCTCCGACACCTCGTCCCAGGCGGAGGTGAGGATGGGGCCGGGCAGGACGCAGTTCACGCGCACGCTCGGGCCGTACTCGACGGCGAGCTGCCTGGTCAGGGCGGTGAGACCGCCCTTGGTGGTGGCGTAGGCGGGGCGTCCGGGGAGCCCGAACCACGCGTGCACGGACGACGTGAGGACGACGCTGCCCCGCTGGGCGGTGAGGTCGTCCAGGCAGGCGCGCATCCCCAGGAACGCACCGGTGAGGTTGACCGACAGCTGCCGCTCCCAGGAGGCGATCGACGTCTCGTGGGCCGGGGCGACCTCGACGGTGTACGCGTTGGACACCAGGATCCCCACCGGGCCGAACCCGGAGCGGGCCGTGTCCACCAGTCGCGCCCAGTCGTCCTCGTCGGACACGTCGGCCCGGACCGCGACGGCCCGGCCCCCCTCCGCGCGCACGCGCTCGGCCGCCTCCTCCACGCGGGGCGAGAGGTCGGCCAGCACCACCGAGGCGCCCTCGGCGGCCAGGCGGCGGGCGGTGGCCTCGCCGATGCCCTGGGCCGCTCCGGTGACCACGGCGGTGACCCCGTCGTGCCTGCTGTCTGTCATGTCACTCCTGGTCCGGGTGGTGGTCGTGTGTCCGCGTGCGGTCGGCGGACACGGGTGCGCCGGGGCCGGATCCCGGCCCGGCGTCCTGGCGCGGCGGGGCGCCCCCGTCGGGTGTTCCCTCCCGCAGGGCCGTGAAGACCGCGGAGGGCTGCGGGTTCCCGCCCTCCGCGGGGCCCGTGCCGGACGGCTGCGCCCAGTAGCCCTCCGGCGTCACGTCGACGACGGGGCCGGTGGTCGTGCCGAAGCCGAACTCGACCGTGAGGGCGGTGCTCCCGCCCGGGTCGAGCACGGTGAGCGGGCCCAGCGCCTCGCACTCGACGACCCTGTCGACGGGGCACAGCCCGCCCAGGTGCTCCAGCGGGTGTTCGACGGGGTACTCCAGCCACACCTGGACGCGCGATCCCCCGTCGGGGTAGGCGGCGCCCCCGTCCACGGCGAAGCGCTGGGTGAGGGTGCCGGCGGCGCCCACGTTGGCCAGCCAGCCCGAGGCCGTGGGAAACCCGACCTTGCCGACGACGTCCTGCGCGGGTACCCGCACCACCGAGGGCGTGTGCTCGACGGTGGCGGGGTTGGCGTCGCCCGCGACCAGGGGAACGGTGTGCGGACCGGTGCCGCTCACACCGACGTAGACCCCGTGGCCGCCGGTGTCCGCGCCTCGGCCGTCGCCGCCGGACTCCCCGCCCGGTCCCGTCCCACGGCCGGCGGCGGGCCGGCCGGTGCCGTGCCCGCCCTCGATCTGCGTGACGTTCCACAGGGCCCACTCGCGCGGGACGCCGGAGGTGTTGACGGCCTCCAGGTCCAGCCGGTAGCCGGAGGCGCCCGGTTCCAGGGTCAGGCGACGCACCAGGCGGAGCCCGGAGCGCTGGTCGTCCGCGCTGTTCATGGTGAGGGTGGCGGAGCCGTCGGCGGCCGTGGCGGTCTCGGCGGCGTAGGCCCCCGAGTCCAGGACCGGGTCGGGCGGGCCCGCCCACTGGTCGGGTCCGTCCCACCCCTGGGGTGCGGGCCACGTCTTGTCGCCGCCCACGTTGTGCCACGCGCTCATCGGACCGCCGACCGGACCGAGCACGACGCCCGCGACCGGCTGGAGGTCCTCCCCCAGCAGGCGCGGGTTGCGGTACAGGTGCTCGCGCCCCAGGTGGCGGACAGAGAGGATCCGCCCGCCCAGGGCGGGGGCTGCGGTCACCCTCAGCACCCCGTTGTCGAGGACGACGAGCTCGTGCGCCCCCGAGGTGTCGCGCTCGACCGTGACCGCCCCGGTCACCGGTCGTCCCCGTCCACGAGGACGACCTTGCCCCGGCTGCCGCCCGCGGCGAGCCGGTAGGCGTCGTCGGCGTCGGCGAGCGTGAAGCGGTCGGACACCACGCGCTCGGGGCTCAGCCCCCAGCGGACCAGGTTCTGGGACAGCTCCGCCATGGCGGGCAGGGAGGTCACCCAGGACGCGTACAGGGTGAGCTGCTTGTGCAGGAGGGTGTCGGACACCTCCGTCTCCAGGGTCCCGCCCTCGCCCACCAGGGACACGCGGCCCCACTCGGCGGCGTTCTCCAGCGCCAGGGATCGGCCGGGGCGCGAACCCGAGCAGTCGATGACGGTGGCCGCCCCGCGTCCGGCGGTGACCCGGCCGACCGTCTCGGCGGCCTCCTCCGGCGAGGCCAGGGCGTCGAAGACGCCGAGGGTGCCGGCCCAGTCGCGGCGCACCTGGGAGGGTTCGACGCCGATGACGCGGGCGGCGCCCATGCCCCGGCCGATCATGCCCGCGGCCAGGCCCACGGGCCCCAGGCCCACGACGAGCAGGTCGCCGTCGCCGTTGACCGCGATCCGGCGCAGCCCCTCGTAGGCGGTGCCGAACCCGCAGGCGATGAGGGCGCCGTCCACGAAGGACAGCTCGTCGGGCAGGGGCACGCAGGTGGACTCGTCGGCGAGCAGGTACCGGGCGTGGCCGCCGTCGCGCTGCCACCCGTAGGCCGCGCGGGAGGGGTCGGTGCAGCTGATCATGAACCCGCGGCGGCAGTTGTCGCAGAGCCCGCAGCCCGCGATGTGGTAGACGATGACCCGGTCCCCGGCGCCGAAGCGGCGGCACCCGGGGCCTGCCTGCACGACGGTGCCGGACGGCTCGTGGCCGGCGACGACGCCGCGGTAGGCGGGGCCGTCGACGCCCCGGTGGGTCTTGTGCTCGTGGTAGATGAACCCGATGTCGCTGCCGCAGATGCCGGAGGCGCCGACCCGGAGCAGGACCTGCCCGGGGCCGGGTTCGGGTACGGGCAGGGTGTCGACCACGGCGGTGGAGTCGCCGGGCAGGCGGACCCCGGGCATGGTGGCCGGGAGCGGTTCTGTGGTCGCGTTCATGGGTGTCCCCCGTTTCTTCGTGCGGACGGCGTGCGGCCGGGGCGGATGTGGCGGTCCGCCCCGGCTCGGGTTCGGGCGCCTCCGGGACCCGCGGGTCCCGGAGGCGCCTGCTACGTGAGCCGGTGGGCGGACTCGCGCCGGCTGATGATGACGTTGACGAGGACGGCCGCCACGATGATGAGGCCGCGCACCACGTCCTGGAAGAACGAGTTGACCCCGAGCAGGACCAGCCCGTTGGCGATGACGGTGATGAAGATGACGCCGAGGAAGGTCCCGCCGAGGGAGCCCCGTCCGCCCGCGAGGGCGGTACCGCCGATGACGACCGCGGCGATGACGTCGAACTCCAGTCCGGCGGCGGCGCCGCCGTTGCCGGAGCCCAGGCGGGCCGCCATGAGCACGCCCGTGATCGCGGCGAGCAGGCCGGTCGTGGCGAACAGCGCGATCCGCACGCGGGAGACGTTGATGCCCGCGAGCCGGGCCGCGGCGGCGTTGCCGCCGGTGGCGAACACGGAGCGGCCGTAGGCCGTGTACCGGGAGACGTACGCGAAGACCGCGAACAGGACCAACATGACCAGGGCGGCGGTCGGCACGCCCAGGATCGACCCGCCCAGCACGTCGAACACCGCGCTCTCGGGCAGTGGGACGGGCAGGGCGTCGGTCATGTAGAGGGCGAGCCCTCCCAGGACGCTCCACAGTCCGAGCGTGGTGATGAACGAGGGGACGTTGAACCGGGCGCGCAGCCATCCGGCGAGGGCGCCCCAGAGCACGCCCATCACGAGGGTGAGGACGATCGCCCCTCCGACGCCGAGGTTCCACTCGGTGGCGCCCTTGGCGACGATGACGGACGCGAAGGCGACCGCCGGGCCGATGCTGATGTCGATCTCGCCGGCGACGATCACCAGGGTGACGCCCCAGGCGGCGATGCCGATCATCGCGGCGTTGCGCAGGAGCCCGAGCTGGTTGTCCAGGCTCAGGAACCCGGCGGCCGTGGAGCCGAGCACGACGTAGAGGAGCACGATGGCGGCCAGCAGGCCGATCTCGTTGAGACGGGGGCCGAAGCGGCCGATGAGGTCGCCGCGGGCGGAGACCGCCTCGCCGGTGACCTGGGTGGTGGTGGTCATAGCTTCCTCGCCGTTCACGCCGCCATCGCGGCGGCCATGATGTTGTCCAGGGTGATGTCGTCGCCGGTGAACTCGCCTTCGAGGCGTCCGCCGCGCAGGGCGAGCACGCGGTCGCACACGAGGGGGAGCTCCTCCAGTTCGCTGGAGACGAAGACGACCGCCGCGCCCTTCGCGGCCAGTTCGCGCACGATGCGGTAGATCTGGGCCTTGGCCTCGACGTCCACGCCTCGTGTGGGCTCGTCCAGGAGCAGGATGCGGCTTCCGGCGTGCAGCCAGCGGCCGATGACGGCCTTCTGCTGGTTGCCGCCGCTGAGGTTGACGATCGGGGTGTCGGGGCGGGCGGCCTTGATGGAGAAGCGCTCGATGAGCTCGCTCCCGATGGCCGACACCCGGGAGGGCAGGACGGTCCCTGCCCTGGAGGCGCCGCCGAACCAGGTCATCACCATGTTCTCGGAGACGCCGAGGAGCGGGACGACGCCCTCTCCCTTGCGGTCCTCGGGGGTGATGCCGACGCCGAGCCGCTTCATGGTGCTGGGCGTGGGCCTGGCGACGGCCGTGCCCTCGACCTCGACAGTGCCGGTGGCGGGGGTGAAGCCCGCCAGGGCGCGCAGGATCTCGGTGCGCCCCGAGCCCATGAGCCCTGCCAGGCCCAGGACCTCGCCCGGGTGGACGTCGAAGGAGACGTCGTCGACCTTGGGCGGGACGGCCAGGCCCCGCACGGACAGCAGCGGGGTCCCGGAGCGGTCGACCCTGCTCTCGGGCCTCTCCTGCTCCTGCTCGTCGTGGCCGAGCATGAGGGAGACGATCCGGGCGGTGGTGGCGCCCCGCACGGGGACGGTCTCCACGACGGCCCCGTCGCGCATGACCGTGACGGTGTCGGCGACGCGGCGGATCTCGTCCAGGCGGTGGCTGACGTAGATGACGCCGACGCCGCTCGCGGCGACGCGGTCGACCGCCTGCAGGACGATGTCGGCCTCGCCTGCGGCGAGGGCGCTGGTCGGCTCGTCCAGGATGAGCAGGCGGGGGCGCGAGCGCAGGGCGCGGGCGATCTCCACGAGCTGCTGCTGGGCGAGGGGCAGGTCCCCCGCCGCCGTGGCGGGGTCGATGTCGACGCCGAGTTCGGCGAAGGCCTCGCGGGCCCCGGTCCTGATGGCGGCGTGGTCGACGCGCCCGGCGGTGGTGGGCCACGCCCCGAGGTAGAGGTTCTCGGCGGCGGACAGCTGCGGGACCAGGCTGAGTTCCTGGTAGACGGTGCCGACGCCGAGTGCTGAGGCCCGGCGGACGCCGCCGTCCCCGAGGGGCTGCCCGTCGATCTCGACCTCGCCCTCGTCCGGGGTCTCCACCCCGGAGAGGACGCGGATGAGGGTGGACTTTCCGGCTCCGTTGCGGCCGAGCAGCGCACGGACCTCTCCGGCGCGGACCTCGAAGTCGGCTCCGTCCAGGGCCCGGACACCGGGGTAGGTCTTGGTCGCTGCCCGGGTGCGGGCCACGACCGCCGCGTCGGCCGCCACCGCGGGGGTGTCGCTCATGGGTGCTCCACTGGTGGGACGGGTGGGATGGCTGGGGTTCGGGCTGCCGGTCACGGGATACCGTCCGGGTGCTCCTCCAGCCACTGGGCGCCGTCCTCGGGCGTGGTGTAGAGGTCGATGGGCGCGTTGGTGACGAACTCGCCGCCCTCCTCGCCCGCGATGATGCGCTCGACCGTCTCCCCCGCCATGCGGCCGACCGCGATGCCGGAGATGTCGACGTTGGCCTTGAGAACCGTGTGGTCGGACAGTGCGCGGGCGGCGTCGGTGGACATGTCGCTGCCGAAGACGACGACGTCGCCGGTGCGGCCGCTGCTGCGCACGGCCCGGACCGCGCCCATGGTGGCGCCGCCCGCCTCGCCGTAGAAGGCGTCGAGGTCGGGGTGGGCGGTGAGGACGCGCTCGCCCACGTCGACGGCCTCGTCGATGGTGGCGCCCTGCTGGTTGGCGACGATCTCCGCGTCCGGGAGGCGGTCGAAGAGCGCCTCTTCGAAGCCCTCGCGCCGCTGGACGCACACCTCGACGAACTCGCAGTTGAGGACGGCGATCCTGGGGTCGTCGACCTCCTCGGCCTCGAAGTGGTCCGCGGCGGCCTCGCCGAGCAGGCGGCCGAACTCGTGCGGGTCCCCGAGGATGTAGGAGGTGACGTACTCCCGGGCGGCCTCGTCCTCGATGCAGGTGTTGTAGCAGACCACGGGGATGCCGCTCTCGTGGGCCAGGCGCAGGGCGGGGATCGAGGCGGTGGCCGAGACCGGCGACAGGACGAGCACGTCGACGCCCGCGGAGGCGGTGACGTCCACGAAGGTGCTCTCCTCGGAGGCGTCGCCGCGGGCGTTGAGTTCGAGGAGCTGGAGTTCGCGCCCGGACTCCTCGGCGTGGTCCTGCATGCCCTGGCGGACTCCGGCGTAGTAGCCCTGGGCGTCCATGTAGACGACGCCGATGCGGCCGTCCTCGCCGAGTCTTCCTCCGGCGCACCCTGCGAGCGTCACCGCGCACACGGCTACCGCGAGTGCGGCGAGCGCGCGTCCGCGGATGCGCCGCGGTCGTCTCTCCATGGGGGTCCTCCCTGTCTGTCAGCGTCCGCTCTCACCTGCGCGGACACCTGTGTGGCTCGCTGGAAGCATGCCATCGTGACGTAGGTAACGTCAAGAATAAATACTAATTAATTATTTTTTCCAGAAGTGAACACCCCGCCACGCGAGGCCCGTCGTCGCCGCAGGCCACGGCGGCGGACGCGCGCCCGCCGGGACTCCGCGCACCACTCTCCCCCGGCCGGCCCGGCGGCGGGATCCGGACACGGGGGGCCGGCGTCCGCGGAATCCCGCCCCCCTGCCACGCCCGAGGCGGCTGCCGCCCGGTTCGCGGTGTTTCACGTAGGGTGACCGAGTCACTACTTGGCGATGGCATGCCACCACACGCACGGGGGACGAGACGAGATGACACACGACCTTCCCGAGGACCGCGGCGACGATCCCGGGTCCTTCGACGAGTTCCTGGCCCGGTTCCTCGGGGCGCGGGGGCCGGTCCGCCGCGTGGACCTGTCCAAGCTGATGAGCGCCGAGGCCCAGCAGGTGGCCGACGTCGCGGTGCGCCGCGCGCTGGAGTCCGGTGGCGCCGACGTGGACACGGTCCACCTGCTGTGGGCCCTGCTGCGCTACCAGCCCACCCGTGATCTGGTGGGACGCACCGACGCCAACCCCGACCAGCTCACGGAGGTGATCGACCAGGCGGTCGCGCAGGCTCCCCGGACGGTGCGCGGATCGGCCAGGCTCACCCCCGCCGCCAAGCGGACCCTCCTCGACGCCCTCCAGATCGCACGCGCCACAGGCAGTTCCAGCATCACTCCCGAACACCTGCTGTTCGCGCTGGCCGTCAACCCCGACAGCCCGGTCAGCCAGCTCATGCGCGACTCCGGGATCACCCCGCCCGCCCTCCAGAAGGCGGCCGGGCCCGTGCCCGCCGCGGAACGGCACGAGGAGGAGCCCTCGTCCACGCCCACCCTGGACGAGTTCGGCACCGACATGACCGCCCTCGCGCGCGAGGGGCGCCTGGACCCGGTCGTGGGCCGCGACGCGGAGGTCGAGCAGTGCATCGAGGTGCTCGCCCGGCGGCGCAAGAACAACCCGGTGCTCATCGGCGACCCGGGCGTGGGCAAGACCGCGATCGCCGAGGGGATCGCCCAGCGCATCTTCGACGACGACGTCCCCGAGACGCTGCGCGGGCGCCGGCTGGTCCAGCTCGACCTGGCCGGGATCGTGGCGGGCACCCGCTACCGGGGCGACTTCGAGGAGCGCCTGACCGCGATCGTGGACGAGATCCGGGCCCAGGCCGACAGGCTCCTCATCTTCATCGACGAGATCCACACGATCGTCGGCGCCGGCGGGGCCGAGGGGTCGATGAGCGCGGGGAACATGCTCAAGCCCGCGCTGGCCCGCGGCGAGCTGCACGTCATCGGCGCGACCACGGTGGACGAGTACCGCAAGAACATCGAGAAGGACGCCGCCCTCGAACGCCGTTTCCAGCCGATCCAGGTGCCCGAGCCGTCGGTCGAGGACACGGTGGAGATCCTGCGCGGGCTGCGCGACCGCTACGAGGCCCACCACCAGGTGCGGTTCAGCGACGAGAGCCTGGTCGCGGCGGCCGAGCTCTCGGACCGCTACGTCACCGACCGGTTCCTCCCGGACAAGGCCATCGACCTGGTCGACCAGGCGGGCGCCCGGGTACGCCTGCGGCTGAAGAGCTCCAGCTCGGACCTGCGCGAGCTGGAGGACCGGATCAAGGAGCTGGAGGGCAAGAAGGAGAAGGCGGTCCAGGAGGAGGACTACGAGCGGGCGTCGGCCGTGCGCGACGAGATCGCCGCCGCGCGGGGAACCGTCCACCAGGCGCGCGGCACCGGCTCGGCGGTGCCGGAGGTGACCAGCGCCGACATCGCCGAGGTGGTGTCCCGCAGCACCGGAATCCCGGTCGCGCAGCTCACCCAGGAGGAGCGGGACCGGCTGGTCAACCTGGAGGAGGTGCTGCACACGCGGGTGATCGGCCAGGACGAGGCGGTCACGGCGGTGTCCGAGGCGATCCGCCGCTCACGGGCGGGGCTGGGCGACCCGGACCGGCCGGTGGGCAGCTTCCTGTTCCTGGGGCCGACCGGCGTGGGCAAGACGGAGCTGGCGCGGGCGCTGGCCGAGGCCCTGTTCGGGTCGGAGGACGCCATGGTGCGCGTCGACATGAGCGAGTTCCAGGAGCGGCACACCGCCAGCCGCCTCACCGGCGCCCCTCCCGGGTTCGTCGGGTACGAGGAGGCCGGCCAGCTGACCGAGGCGGTGCGCCGCAACCCGTACTCGGTGCTCCTGCTGGACGAGATCGAGAAGGCGCACCCGGACGTGTTCAACCTGCTGTTGCAGCTGTTGGACGACGGGCGGCTGACCGACGGCCAGGGGCGGACGGTGGACTTCCGCAACACGGTGGTCATCATGACCAGCAACCTGGGGTCGGAGGCGATCACCGGCGGCGGACCGATGGGGTTCACGGCCGACGGCCAGATGGACCCCGACACCGAGCAGCGGGTGATGCGGCGGTTGCGCGAGGAGTTCCGGCCGGAGTTCGTCAACCGGATCGACGAGATCATCGTCTTCCAGCAGCTGCGGAACGAGGAGCTGGCCCAGATCACCCGGCTCATGCTGGAGCACCTCGAACAGCGGCTCAAGGCGCAGGACATCACGGTGCGGTTCTCGGACGAGGCGGTGTCGTGGCTGGCCAAGCAGGGGTACGAGCCCGCCTACGGCGCCCGGCCGCTGGCGCGCACGATCCAGCGCACCGTCGGCAACCGCCTCTCGCGCATGGTGCTGGACCAGCAGATCGTCTCGGGCGACCGGGTGATCGTGGACGTGGGCGACGACGATGACCTGCGGATCTCCACCATGCCGGCGTTCTGAGGGCGGTCCGCTCCCGGGCGGCCGGGCCGGCGGGAGCCGCCCGGCCTTCCGCGGGACGGCCGCGCGCCCGGAGCGCCCGCCGCGCGGCGGGCGCCCCGGAGCCTGTGCTGTGCCGTGCGCCCGGGGCGCGCGGCGGGGTCAGGCGGCGGTGCCGCTCTCCCTGATGCGGTCGCGGATCCACTCGCCCGCGGGCTTGAGCGAGTCGGTCCCGGTCCAGGGTCCCCCGGCGGCACAGGTGCCGGTCTCGAAGACCGCGCCGGAGCGGAAGTCGTCGGAGAGGTTCCAGTTCACCCAGCTGATCTGCTCCTCCTCCATGAGGTCGAGGTAGGCCTGGGCCGACGTGAAGTCGTTGGGGCCGTCCCCGGTGGCCTGCTGGGTGCCGAACTCGGTGACGAACAGCGGGAGTTCCTGGGCGGCGGCCCGGAACGCCTCGCGGTAGGAGGCGCCGTGCGAGGCCGCGTAGAAGTGGAACACGTACATGATGTTGTCGGCGTCGACCGGGTCCGCGGTGATCTCGGTGTGGTCGGAGCCCTCCGACAGGCCCAGGGACGACCAGGCGCGGGTGCCGACCAGGACCACGGCGTCGGGGGACTCGGCGCGGATGACCGGGATGATCTCCTCGGCGTAGCCCCTGACCGCGTCCCAGGAGACCCCGTTGGGCTCGTTGGCGATCTCGTACAGGACGTTGTCCTTGTCGGCGTGGACGGAGGCGATCTCGGAGAAGAACGTGCGGGCGCGCTCGGTGTTGTGGTTGGGGTCGCCGGGGGTGAGCATGTGCCAGTCCACGATGACGTACATGCCGCGGTCGGTGCCCTCCTCGATGAGCTCGTGGACCCGGTCGGTGAACCCGCGCGGGTCGGTCTCGTAGCCGCCCTCCTGGATGTACATGGACACGCGCAGCACGTCGGCGTTCCAGTCCTGGGCGAGCGCGTCCAGCGAGCCGTCGGTGAGGCAGTCGCTGTACCACTGGAGACCGTGCGAGCTCATCCCGGTGAGCTGGACGGGGTCGCCGTTCCGGTCGCAGAGCTTGACGCCGCAGACGGCGAGCTGCCCGTGCGTGTCGGCGGGGCCGGAGGCGGCGGCCTCCGAGGAGGCGGGTGCCGCTTCCTCCGCTGCGGCCGTGACCGCGCCGGTCGGCCCGTTCATCCCGGTGAGGGCGATAAGGACCAGGGCGAGTAGGAGCGCTCCCACGAGCGCGGCGCCGGCGGGGGCCAGACGTGTGCGGGCGGGGGTCGGGGGGTGGTGCGCCACGGGCTTCCTCCAGCGGGTGGCGGCCCGGCGCGGCTCGGGGAGGAGACCGCACCGAACCGGAAGGAATCTTTTCTTTTGTGGAAATCTAGACTTCGGTTACGAAGCGGTCAATACCCCTTAACGGCATGAATTCGCACGATCCCCTCGCATTCCCCGCCCCTCTCGCGCCCCTTCGCGCCCCCGTGCCCGCCCTCGCGACCGGCGCCCGGTGGCGCCCCGAACGGCCCCCCTGAACGCAGGAGGCCCCGCGGGGCGCACCTGTCACGGCGCACTCCACGGGGCCTTCCGGACCCCCGGGTACCACCCGGGGTCACGGGCCCTGTCTCAGGCGGGTTCCGGCTCCGGCTCCGGGCCGGGCGGCTCCGGTACGGGCGCGGGGCCCGGGGGTTCGGGCAGCGGCTCCGGCGGGGACGGGGGGTCCGGCATCGGGGTCGGGGGGAACGGGTCCGGCGGCATCGGCGGCATGGGGTCCGGGTAGCGCAGGGCCGGGTCAGGGGTCCCGTCACGGGTGCGGGCGTTCATGTCTCCTCCTCACTGGTCGGTCTTGCGGGTCGCGGTGCGCGGGCGGGGCCCGCCCGCGCACCGGGCCTGTTCAGACCCCGGCTCTGAGCCGGGGCAGGATCTCGCTCCGGTAGAACTCGAAGAAACCCTCCTGGTCGTCGCCGACCTGGCAGACGTACACCTCGTCCACACCGGACTCCAGGTACGGCCTGATCGCCGCCAGGTGCGCCTCCGGGTCGGGGCCGCAGGTCACCTGCTGCGCCACCGCCTCCTCGGTGACCAGGCTCTCGGTGAGCTGCTGGAAGTGGCGCGGCAGCGGGAGGATCTGGGCCGCCTCCCCCTGGAGTGCCTCGTTGGGCCACCGCTCGTGCGCCAGTCGCCGGGCCCGGCCCTCGTCCGGGTCCCAGCAGACCTTGAGCCCGCCCTGGACGGGTTTGCCGGCACCGCCCCTGGAGCGGAACATCTCGACGGTCTCCGGGCTGGGGGCGACCTGGATCAGGCCGTCGGCCTCACTGGCCGCCAGCGCGGTCGCCTTGGGCCCGAACGCGGACATGTAGATCTTCGGCGGTTCGTCGGGCAGGGTGTACAGGCGCGCGGTGTCGACGTCGTAGTACTCGCCCCGGTGGGTGATGAGCTTGCCCGTCCAGAGCTCGCGCATCACCTGCATGGCCTCCTGCAGCATCGTGATGCGCTGGGCGGCGGGCGGCCACGGCAGCCCGAGGATGTGCTCGTTGAGCGCCTCCCCCGTGCCGACCCCCAGCGTGAACCCTCCCCTGACCAGCGCCGCCGAGGTGGCGGCCGCGTGCGCGATCACCGCGGGGTGCATGCGCGTGGTCGGGCAGGTCACCGCCGTGGTGACGGGCAGGGACGTGGCCTGGCCGATCGCACCGATGACCGACCACACGAACGGGCTCTGCCCCTGGGAGTCCAGCCACGGATGGAAGTGGTCGGAGATCCACAGGGCGTCGAACCCGGCGGCCTCCGCCCCCTGCGCCTGGCGGACCAGGCTCGCGGGGCCGTGTTCCTCACTGGCGAGAAAGTATCCGAAACGCGTCACGTCGCAATCCCCCGATCGCCGTTGCCGCCGGGGCCGGTGGTGGCCCCGGGGCGGCCGTGGTGCCGTGGTCGTCCGTTGTCTGCGTGGTGGGTTCGTGGTCGGCGGCGGTGCGCGGTCGTCCGCGCGGCGGGCGCCGTGCGCACGGGCCCGCGCCCCGGCGGGAACCCACCCCCGGGCGCGGCCCGTCTCGCGGTCGCGGTGCGCATCGCTCACCCCCGGCGCGCGCGGGGCTCCTGGTTGAGGCGGTCGCCCGCGCGTTCGTTGAGGGTGCCGATGGCGTCGACCAGCCGTCCCGCCGGGCTCCGGGACGCCTCGACCCCGTCCCGCTCCTCCACCTGCTCGGGTGCCGCGGGGAGCAGGCGCCCCACGACGCCCAGCCCCGCCTGGGTGAGTCCAGGGGCGATCCCGTGGACGGCCGTGCCGACCCTGGCCATGGGTGTGATCAGCAGGTGCCCGCGGCCCCGGGCGGCGGCGCGGACGATGTGCCGGGCCGCGCGCTCCACGCCCACCGAGAGCAGGGGCAGGCCCGCCAGGAACGCGAACCACACGTACTCGCGTTCGGGCGCCCCCGTGAACGCGACCCCGCGGTGGGAGCCGGTGCGCATGAGCCCGGGGACGACCGTGGTGACGTGCACCCCGGTGCCCGCCGTCTCGGCGGACAGCCCCTCGGACAGGGCCCGCGCGGCGGCCTTGGCGCAGGAGTAGGGCAGCAGGTGCGGCACGGCCACCTCGCCGCCGATGGAGATGATGTTGACGAGGGTGCCGGAGGTCGCGCGCAGGTGGTCCAGGGCCGCCCGTCCGACGTGGAACGGCGCCCAGAACATGACGTCCATGGCGGCCCGGAAGTGCTCCTCGGCGAGGGCCTCCTGCGGACCGATCCGCATGATCCCGGCGTTGTTGACCACGAAGTCCAGGCGCCCGAACCGGGCGGCGGCCTCGGCGACCATGGCCCTCACCTGGTCGGGGTCGGCGACGTCGCAGGAGACGCCGTGGGCGGCGGCGCCCCGTCCGGTGAGTTCGGCGACGGCCCGGTCGAGGCTGTCGGTGTCGCGTCCGCACACGACCACGGACGCTCCCCCGGCGGCGAACTCCCTGGCCAGCTGGAGGCCGAGCCCGCGCGATCCGCCGACGACCAGCGCGACGCGCCCGGTCAGGCGGCCGGTGCGGCGTCGCCGGGACAGGGCTGCGGCGCCGACGCCCGCGGCCACTCCGGCGGCGGCCCACGGCAGCACGCCGAGGAGGTCGCCGCCCGCGGGCCGGGGCGGGGGCTCGGGGTCGTGCCCGTGTCCCAGCCTCTTCGCCGCCCAGCGCGCGCCGGCCAGGGCCAGGGGCGCCCTCCAGCCGATCACCGGTCGCTCCGGTCGCGGCCACCGGATCCGGGGGTCGGGGGCGTGGTCCCTCGTACCGCCATGGCTCTCCCTGTACGTCGGCGACGGGTCAGGGGGATGTGGGTGTACGGCTACCCGCTGTGCCCCGCCTGAAAACCGCAGGTGGCAACACATGGGCAAACCCAGGCCCCCGATTGTGGCCGCACGACCCGGCCGGAGGAGGGGCCGGGCCCGGTCCCCGCGGCAGGGGCCCGCCCCCTCCGGCCGCATCCCCCGCGGCTACTGCCCCCCGGGCTGGTAGTCGCCCTTGGGCTTCGCGGGCTGGGCGGGCACTCCGTGCGGCGGCGGGCTCGCCTGGGGCGCGGCCGTGGCCTCGCCTACCGGCGACCCTCCGGCGGGCGGGCCCGGCCTCTCCGGTTGGAACCGCTGGGAGCCGCCGGACGGCTCGGCTCCCGCCTCCAGTTCCCGGAGGCGGTTCCTGAGGATCTCCAACACGCCCACCCGCTTGGCGTGCTCCTCCTCGTAGCCGATCAGCTGCCGCATCTGCTCCTCGTCGAGCGACCGCACGCGGTGTTGGAGCGACGCGATCGGCAGTCCCTCGTAGCCCTCGATCGGAGGTGTGTTCTCGCTCATCGGTCCTCGCTCCCCTGCTGTTGACGATGGGGGTGTGGGGATTCGGCTACCCGGGTGGTGGCACGCGAAACAACATCCGGGCCGTCGCGGCCCCCGGGCTCCGCGGACGGTTCCCCGCTCGGAGAAGTCGGAGAAGGGGGCGGGAGGACGTCGGCCCCGGACCTGGTACGGCGACCGGTCCGTCAGCGCAGGGCGAACTCGCCCCGGGGGCCGCGCAGCACCGCCTCCAGCAGCGGCTCGGGACCGGCCCCCACCTCCAGGTCCGTCCCCAGGGCTCCGAGGACCGCCCGGAGGGAGCCGGGGTCGGGGTGCTCGGCGCGCAGGGAGAGGAGTTCGAGGGCGGGGAGGTCGCCCAGGCCGGGCTGCGGGGTCCGCCCCCAGTCGATGAGGAACGGCACCGGGTCCGGGTAGGAGGGGCGCTCGGCCTTGGCGAGCAGCCAGCGCAGGACCGTCCCGTCGGGTGTGGCGCGCGACCACGGCTCGATCCGGCCGGGGTCGTGTCCGACCGCCCGGGCGCGCTCCACCACCTCCTCCAGGCCGTCGTCGGTGCGCACCGCGAATGCGTTGAGGCGGGGTCCGTCCAGGTCGGCGATCCCGAACACGTGGACCGGCCCGGGGTCGGCTCGGTCCGGGTCGGGGCCGATGATCTCCAGGTAGTACGGTGCGCGCTCCCCGTCCACGGTCAGGGCGACCAGCGCGTTCGCCGTCCCGACCGGGTGGACGCCGCCCCGCGCGGGTGCGACGCCGGTGCGCTCCTCGAACGCTGCGACGCCCTCGCCCAGGTCGGGCACGGCGTACACGAGGTGGTCGAGCACGGGTGGGAAGCTCATCTGCGGGTCCTCATTCGTCGTCTGCCGGCCGGTCCGGCTCCCCCAAGCACACCACGGGGCGCCGGTCGGCGCGCACGCGGCACCGCCGCGCAGGTCCGGGCCCGTCCGGCGGCCGGCCGTTGATCCGCCCGCCCGGGAGCAACGTGCGGCGCGTGTCCTCCCGCTGCACTCCGGGCGCACCCGTGTCGCGCGCGCGGAGCGTCCGGGCTGTACTCTCCGCACGCCACCCTCCGCGCGCCGGCCGACCGGCGCGCGGCCACGAGAACGGGGAACACCCCATGACCTACTCCGCCGCTTCCACGCGGTACGACACCATGCCCTACCGGCGGGTCGGACGCAGCGGACTGCGCCTGCCCGCCCTGTCGCTCGGCCTGTGGCACAACTTCGGCCACGACCGCGACCTGGCGAGACAGACCGCGATCGTGCTGCGGGCCTTCGACCTCGGTGTGACCCACTTCGACCTCGCCAACAACTACGGGCCGCCGCCCGGCGCCGCCGAGGAGAACTTCGGCCGGATCATCGCCGGCGGCCTGGGCAGGTACCGGGACGAGATCGTCGTCTCCACCAAGGCCGGGTACCTGATGTGGCCCGGCCCGTACGGCGAGTGGGGGTCGCGCAAGAACCTGCTGGCCAGCCTGGACCAGAGCCTGGTCCGCACGGGCCTGAAGTACGTGGACGTGTTCTACTCCCACCGCCCCGACCCGGACACGCCCCTGGAGGAGACCATGGGCGCGCTCGACACGGCGGTGCGCCAGGGCAAGGCCCTGTACGCGGGGGTGTCCAACTACTCCCCCGAGCGGACCCGCGAGGCCGCCGCGATCCTGCGGGACCTGGGCACGCCGATGCTGATCCACCAGCCGTCGTACTCGATGTTCAACCGGTGGGTGGAAGACGGCCTGCTGGACGTGCTGGACGAGGTGGGCGCCGGTTCGATCGCCTACTCGCCGCTGTCGCAGGGACTACTGACGGACCGGTACCTCAACGGGGTCCCGGAGGGCTCGCGCGCCGCCGGGGACAGCCCGTTCCTGAACGCAGAGGGCGTCACCGGGGACGTCCTGGAGCGGGTGCGCGCGCTCGACGAGATCGCCGGGCGGCGGGGCCAGTCCCTGGCGCAGATGGCGCTGGCGTGGGTGCTGCGCGGCGGGCGGGTGACGTCGGCGGTGATCGGGGCGAGCAGCGTCGCACAGCTGGAGGACAACGTGGCGGCGGTCGCGAACCTGGAGTTCGGCGCTGACGAACTCGCCGAGATCGACCGGTACGCTCCCGCCGGCTGAGTGCGCGACGCGTCACATCTCGGATTGATCACGGACAACGCGGGTACGGCGCACCACCAACATCGTTCACACGAACGAGGAAGGTGGTGCACCCCCGTGAAGAACGTCTTCGTGATCGGAATGGACGATCGCAACCACGAGATCCTGCGCCGGACCCCCACCGGGCGCGACTGCCGTTTCCACCAGCTGCTCAGCCTGGACGAACTGCAGTCCGGCGAGGTCGACATCGACCAGCTGCTGTCCGCGGCCGAGAGGGTCCTCGACGAGTTCCCCGGCTCCGTCGACGCCATCTGCGGTTACTGGGACTTCCCGGTGACCCTCCTCGTGCCCATCCTGTGCGAGCGCCGCGGACTCCCCTCGCCGTCCCTGGAGTCCGTGGTCAAGTGCGAGCACAAGTACTGGAGCAGGCTGGAACAGCGCGAGGTCATCGACGAGTACCCGCCCTTCGCCCTCGTGGAACTGAACGACCACCCCAGCCCCCCGGCGTCCCCCGGTTACCCGATGTGGCTCAAGCCCGTGAAGTCGGCCTCCTCCGAACTCGCCTTCCACGTGCTCGACGACAAGGGCTTCGACGAGGCGGTCACCGAGCTGCGCGAGGGCATCGACCGCATCGGACGCCCCTTCGAGCAGATCCTCTCCAGGGTCGACCTGCCCCCGGAGATCGCCGAGGTCGGCGGGCGCACCTGCCTGGCCGAGGGCGCCCTGCACGGTGTGCAGGCCGCCGTCGAGGGCTTCGTGTACCGGGGCGAGGTCGTCGTCTACGCCTCCCTCGACTCGGTCGACTACCCCGGCAGCTCGGCCTTCCTCCGCCACCAGTACCCCTCCGGTCTCCCCGAGGGGGTGCGCCGGCGCATGGCCGACGTGGCCGCCCGGGTCATCGGCAGGGTCGGTCTGGACAACTCCACGTTCAGCGTCGAGTTCTTCTACGACCCCGTCGAGGACGGCCTCAACCTCCTGGAGGTCAACCCCCGGCACTCCCAGACCCACGCCGAGCTGTTCGAGCTGGTGGACGGGATCGCCAACCACGAGCGCATGCTGCTGCTGAGCCTGGGCAGGGACCCCCGGCTGGCCGCGGACATCCACGGCGACCACGCCGTGGCGGCGGAGTGGTACCACCGGCGCTTCGGGAACGACGGCGTCCCCGTGCGCGTGCCCACCGCGGACGAGGTGGCCGAGCTGGAGCGCTCCCTCCCGGGTGTACGCGTCGAAGTGGTGCCCGAGCACGGCGAGCCGCTCTCCGAGATGCGGTCCCAGGACAGCTACAGTTTCGAGCTCGCCAAGATCGTCATCGGCGCCGCCGACGAGACCGAGATGCGCGCCAAGTACGAGCGCTGCGTCGAGGCACTGCGGTTCGAGTTCGTGGAGGAGGCCGAGGACGCAGACGTGGTGCCCCACGGGGCCGACCGGCGCTGAGGAGGTCCGGACATGCACGAGGTGACATCACTGCCGCACGCGGTCCGCTCCGACGAGCACTTCTGGATCCCCATGTCGGACGGGGTCCGGCTGGCCGCGAGGATGTGGCGCCCCACCTCCTCCGACGCGACCCCCGTACCCGCTGTCCTGGAGTACATCCCCTACCGCCGGCGGGACCTGACGGCCGTGCGCGACTCCCTCCACCACCCCTACATCGCCGGACACGGCTACGCCTGCGTCCGCGTGGACCTGAGGGGGACGGGCGACTCCGAGGGGGTGCTCGTCGACGAGTACCTCGAACGCGAGCAGCAGGACGCGGAGGAGGTCCTGGCCTGGCTGGCCGACCAGCCCTGGTGCGACGGGAGCACGGCCATGCTGGGCCTGTCCTGGGGCGGGTTCGCCGCACTCCAGGTGGCGGCGCGACGGCCGCCGAGCCTCGGCGCGATCGTGATCAGCTCCTTCACGGACGACCGGTACGGCGACGACTTCCACTACATGGGCGGATGCCTGCTCTCGGACAACCTGGCGGAGGCCGGGACCATGTTCGCCTTCGGCACATGCCCGCCCGACCCGGTCGTGGTGGGCGAACGGTGGCGGCGGATGTGGCGCGAGCGGTTGGAGGCCACCGAGCCGTGGGTCCTGGAGTGGCTGCGGCACCAGCGCCGCGACGACTACTGGACGCACGCGTCGGTGTGCGACGACTACACGGCGGTGCGCTGCCCGGTCCTGGCCTCCAGCGGCTGGGCCGACGGCTACTCCAACGCCGTCCTCCGCGTCCTGGAGAACCTGGAGGCGCCCCGCCGGGGCCTCATCGGCCCCTGGTCCCACCGGTACCCGCACATGGGCGAGCCCGGCCCCGCCATCGGCTACCTCCAGGAGGTCGTGCGCTGGCTGGACCACTGGCTCAAGGGCGTGGACAACGGGGTCGACGCGGGACCCTCCCTGTGGGCGTGGATGCAGGACAGCGTGCCGCCGTCCACCTCCTACGAGGAGCGCCCCGGCCGGTGGGTGCGCGAGGACGCGTGGCCCTCCCCCGGTATCGACCCGACCGAGCTCCCGCTGGCCAGGTACCGGCTCGGGGCGCCCGGGGAGAAGGTCGACGCGGAGTCGCTGACCCTGCGGTCACCGCTGACCACCGGGCAGTTCGCCGGCAAGTGGGCGTCGTACAACGCCCCGCCGGACCTCCCCTACGACCAGCGCGAGGAGGACGGGGGCTCCCTGGTCTTCGACAGCGACATCCTCACCGAGGACGTGGAGATCCTCGGCGCCGCCGAGGCGGAACTGGAGCTCTCGGTCACCGAACCCGTGGCCATGGTCGCCGCCCGGCTGTGCGACGTGGCGCCCGACGGCAGCGCCACCCGGGTGACCTTCGGCCTGCTCAACCTCACCCACCGGGACGGGCACGAGACGCCGCGGGAGGTCGAGCCGGGCGAGCGCTGCCGGGTGAGGGTCACACTCAACGGCGTCGCCCAGGTGTTCCCGGCGGGCCACCGCATCCGGCTGTCGCTGTCCACGTCGTACTGGCCCCTGGCCTGGCCGCCGCCGCGCCCGGTGCTGATGACCGTCCACCCGGAGGGGAGCTCGCTGCACCTGCCGGTCCGCCCCGTACCCGAGGGCGAGACCCCGGACCCGCGGCCCTTCGGCGAGCCCGAGGGGGCGCCGCAGATCGCGACCTCGCGGCGGGAGACCCCGGACCACCGCTGGACGGTCCAACGGGACATGGTCGACACCCGGTCGTCCCTGGAGATCGTCAAGGACGGGGGGATCCTGCACTTCGAGGACATCGACCTGGACGTGGGCCGACGGGCGTACGAGCTCTACGAGTCGGTGGCGGACGACTTCACGTCCGCCCGGGGCAGGTCCACGTGGACGATGCGGTTCGCGCGGGGGGACTGGAGCGCGCGTACCGAGACCCATACGTCTCTTGAGTGCACCGAGACGGAGTTCCGGGTATACGCGACCCTGGACGCGTTCGAGGGGGACGAGCGGATCTTCTCCCGGGAGTGGAGCGAGACCGTCCCCCGGGACCACCTGTGACCCGGGAGTGAGAGGGAGGGCCATGACATCCATCGGACACGGCACGGGGAAGGACCTCCGGGAGAGCCCGCAGGACGCGGGGGCGCTCGGCACCGGAGGACCGGGCGGGGAGGCGGGGCCGGGAGAGCCGGAGGGGGCCGGAGCCTCCGAAGCGCGGACGGACGGCCCCGAGGCCGCCGAGACGGCGCGCCTGCTGGCCACCGTGCTGGTCCCCACCCTGGCCCGGGGCGCGGTCGTGCGGCGCCCCCTGACGGAGGGGCTCGTCTGCGCCGCGGGCGGCGACCGCGCGGGCGCCTCCACCCTCCGCGAACTGCGGGAGCGCCACGGTGACGGCCCCCTGCCGCTGCGACTGGCCGGCAGGGACGCGGCTCTCGTCCTCGCCGCCGAGGACGTGGGCAGGCTGCTGCGGGAGACACCCGAACCGTTCTCCCCCGGCGGGCGGGAGAAGCGCGGCGCCCTCGCGCACTTCCAGCCGCACGGCGTTCTGGTCTCCGAACGCGAGGAACGGCCCCGGCGGCGCGCCGCCAACGAGGCGGCCCTGGCTCCCGGCCACACGATCCACCCGGACGGGGCCACGGTCGCGGCACAGGCCGACGAGGAGGCCCTCGCCCTGGCCGCGGCCCTGGGCGACGGCGGCGTCCTGGACTGGGCGCGCTTCTCAGCGTCCTTCGACGCACTGGCCCGGCGCGTGGTCTTCGGGCCCGCCGCCGCGGCCGACCGGCGGACCACCGAACTCCTCCGCCGCCTGAGGTCGCGTGCCAACTGGTCGTACGCGGCGCCGGTGCACCGGTCGGCGAGGTCCGAGTTCCTCCAGAGGATGCGCGAGAACGTGGCGGGGGCCGAACCCGGCAGCCTCGCGTCCGGTCTGGGCTCCGAGGAGGGCCTGCGCCCGGAGGACCAGGCGGCGCACTGGCTGTTCGCCTTCGACGCCGCCGCCATCTCCGTGTTCCGCTCACTGGCCCTCCTCACGTCCCTCAGCCCGGGCGCGCACGCCGCCCGGGAGGAGGCGGAGGTGCGGGAGGGCCTGAACCTGCCGCTGCTCCGGGCGACCCTGCAGGAGTCGGTGCGGCTGTGGCCGACCACGCTGGTGGTGGTGCGGGAGAGCACCCGCGAGACGGTGTGGCGCGACCGGGTCTTCCCCGCCGGGACGGCGTTCCTGGTGGTGAGCTCGTACTTCCACCGGGACTCCGAGCGGTTGTCGTACGCCGACGCGTTCGCGCCGGAGGTCTGGCTCGACGGCCGCGCCGAGGGCGACCCGGGGATCCTGCCCTTCAGCTACGGCCCGGCGGGCTGCCCCGGGCGCGACGCCGTCCTTCTCACCGCGTCCCTGTTCCTGCGGACACTGGTGCGGGGCCGCGACCTGGCCCGCGTGGACGCCCGGGGGCCGCTTCCCGCATCCGGACTCCCCTCCTCCCTGAACCACTTCGCCCTGCGCTTCACCCTGGACGGGCCCCGGTCCTGAACGGGGTCCGCATCCGAACGAGCACCGAGGAGGGGCCGTGAACACGGTCGGACAGATGCTGTACACCCACCCGGAGGATCCGGAGGGGATCGGAGCGAAGGCCGCGGCGTGCGTCCGGGCGTGCGAGGAGTGCGCCAGGGCGTGCACGACCTGCGCTGACGCCTGCCTGGGCGAGGAGGCGGTGGCGGAACTGGTCGCCTGTATCCGCGCCGACCTGGACTGCGCGGACCTGTGCGCCGTGACCGGCCGGGCGGTCTCCCAGGGGGTCGGTCGGGACGACGCACTCCTGCGGCTTCTCCTGGAGGCCTGCGCGGCGGCGTGCCGCCGGTGCGGTGACGAGTGCGAGCGACAGGAAGCTGACCACGCGCACTGCCGTGCGTGCGCGGAGGCCTGCCGCCGTTGCGAGCGGGCGTGCACGGAACTCCTGGGCGTCCTCTGAGTCCGACGCCTCCGTGAACGGGAGGGGAGCGCGATGGACGTGTTGACGCTCGACGTGCCGGTCGGGGCCCTGTTGGCCGTGGCCGTCCCGGTGGGAGCGATCTTCCTGGTGCTGTGGATCATCCGCATGGACACGATCCGCAAGCAGAGGGCCGTTCGCTCCCCCGAGTACTGGGAACGGGGGACGGACGGCAGCCGCCGCCCCGCCGACCGGGACGACGCCCCGGAGGAGGGGCTGGAGGGGGAGTTGGAGGAGGGCCGCGAGGGGCCGGAGGGGTCCGAGAGCTCGGAGGGATCGGAGGGGCGGGGAGGCCCCTCGGGTCCGGAGGTCCCGGAGGAGCCCGGCGGGGAGAGCGGGCCGCCCGGCCGTTGACGGCCCGGAACGGAGAGGGGCAGGGCCGCGCGGACGTCGATCCGCGCGGCCCTGCGCCGTGTCAGACACGGTCGGCGGGGAACCCGCCGGTGGCCACCGGACCCCAGCGCCTCGGGGTGATCCGGACCAGGGCCTTGCCCTGGCGGCGCATCGCCTCGCGGTACTCGTCCCAGTCGGGGTGCTCTCCGGAGATCACCCGGAAGTACTCGACCAGGGGCTCGACGGCCTCCTCGCCGTCGATGACCTCGGCGTCGCCGTCGATCTGGACCCACGGGCCGTCGAAGTCCTCGGACAGGACGACGATGCTCGCCTGTGGGTCGCGCCGGGCGTTGCGGGCCTTGGCTCGCTCCGGGTAGGTGGAGACCACGATGCGGCCCTCGGTGTCGACCCCGCAGGTGACCGGGGAGGCCTGGGGGGCGCCGTCGGATCGGCGGGTGATGAGGAGCCCCCGGTGGCGGGGGCGCGCGAACTCCAGGAGTCCGTCGAGGTCGACCTTGGTGTTGGTGGCGATCGAAGGGCTCATCTTCTCGCTTTCGCTGCTCAGGGTGTCCGCGTTCCGCTCACGAACCGGGCCAGCCTAGCCCTCCCGCTCCGGGTGAGCCAGGCCGCGGCACCCCGTGTCTCGGGCCCGGGCGCTGCCCCGGTCGGGGGCCGGCCGGGGGCCGGTCGGGGGCCGGTCGGGCGCGGGAAGTGCGGGTGCGGGTGCGGGTGCTCCCCCGTGATCTTGTACTTATAGCGAGGTTGGGGCGTCGAAATCGGCTATAGGTACAAGATCATCGGGGCCAGGGTCCCTGGCGTCACAGCGGCAACGGTTCCGGTCCGCTCACCCAGCCCGGTGAAACCAACTGTGGAACCGCACGTCCTCGTCGCTGACGAAGAGGTACATGCGCAGATCGCCCTCCTTCCAACGGAGTCCGAAGTCCCACGGATACCCCTCCAGGCTGTCCCTGAACCAGCGGTGTGGGAAGTCCCGGCAGCGGAGCGCGCCGCCGGGGTCAGCCTCCGGCCTGCCGGTCCGGACCCATCCGCGCGACCAGCTGCCCCGCCGCCTTCCGGAGGGGCCTGCCGCGCAGCCACACCAGCTGCACGGGCATGGCAAGCCCGTTCCGGAGGTTCTCGAACTCCATCACCCGCACGGTCCCCTCGGCGACCTTCCCCCACACCGCGGGAAGCGGCAGGTTGGCCCAGCCGACCCCGCGTTCCACCAGCCCGAGCGCGGTCTCCGCAGAGTTGGTGCGCCAGTAGGCGTCCGAGACGACCAATCGCCGCTCAGTGAGTTCCTGCTCCAGGCTGGACACCGTGATCTGGCGGGCGCCGGCGAGGTCCTCCAGGCGCCGCAGGTCCGCGGGCAGGCCGAAGGTCTCCACGGTCGCGGACGCCACCGCCACGAACGTCTCCTCCGCCACGTTCAGGAACACCTCCTCCCGGTCGTTCCGCGTCTTGGCGAACATCAGCGCCAGGTCCACGGCCCCGGAGTGCAGCATCTCGCGGACGTCGTCCTGCTGGGCGTCGGCGATCTCGACGGGAAGCAGGGGATGGCGTTCCGCGATCTCCGCCACCGCGTCCAGGAGGGGACCCCGGTCGACCCCCGCCGCCACCCCCACGGTGAGCGAGCTCTCCAGGTCGTCGGAGAGCTCGATCGCGTGCGCCTGGAGGAGGCGCAGCCTGCTGGCGATCTGCCGGGCGTGCGGGATGAGGGCGTGCGCCTGCGCGGTGGGCGCGGGCTCGCGCCTGGAGCGGTCGAACAGCGGATAGCCGAGTTCGGCCTCGATGTTGGCGATCCCCATGCTGACCGCAGAGGGGACCCGGTTCAGCGCGCGTGCGGCGGCCGAGAAGGAGCCGTGGTCGACCACGGCGAGGAACAGGTCGATGTTGTCGCTGGACAGGCCCATCTGCCTATCAACCCACCTGAAAGAAGCTGACTTTTTCCATCACCCTAGCTGACGCTAACGTCGGGCCCTGCCGCATCCGAAAACGCTGGAAAGAGTGCGAAGTGCAAGGTCTGAAGCGCAAGCTGGTCTACGTGGGCGGTTACGAGGTCATCGGATTCCTCGTCGGTACCGCGGTGATGACAGCCCTGACCGGCAGCGGCCCGGCGACGACGGCCACGCTCGCGATCATGCTCGCCACGGTGGCGTCACTGTGGAACGTGGCCTTCAACTACCTGTTCGAGGCATGGGAGAGACGGCAGGCCAGCCGCGAGCGCACCGTGGGGAGGAGGGTCCTGCACGCGGTCGCGTTCCAGTTGCCGCTGGTGTGCTTCCTGATCCCGCTCATCGCGTGGTGGCTGGAGATCACGCTGCTTCAGGCGCTGCTGCTGGACCTGGTGTTCATCGTCTACATCCCGTTCTACACGTTCGGCTACAACTGGGCCTTCGACAAGGTCTTCGGCCTGCCGTCCTCCGCCATCGCGGACCCGGGTCCGGAGGCATCGGCGGAGACCGGGACCGATGCGGGGGTCGGGGCGGGGGGCGCTGTCGGGGCATCGGAACCCGCCCCCGAGCGCCCCTGAGCCTTCGACCGAAGGCCGCCATCCCCGCCGACGCGGGGAGCACAGGTTCTCCACGATCACCTCAGCGTTGGCCAGTGGCCCATCCCCGCATGCGCGGGGAGCACTTGTTCGACCAGCCGAAGCGACGCCCGATCGCGCGTCCATCCCCGCGTGCGCGGGGAACACGGCCGCGTGCATCTGGCTCGGGTACCTCCTCGGGGTCCATCCCCGCGTGCGCGGGGAGCACATCCGCACCGTCTCGTCGTGGACCGCGCGGGGGGTCCATCCCCGCGTGCGCGGGGAGCACAGTGAATGAACTGGGAACTTACCAGCGGCAAGCGACCGTTTTTCCAACTTCTTGGAAAACGGACACCAGGGACACCAAGCACACGGGAGCCACCACACTCACCTTCCCCCGAAGCGGCGCCGTTTCGAGGCCTTGCTCCACCCCTTCTTCGGCGTCGGCGCGCTCTCCACCGCAGCCTTGCGCGGGCGGTGCATGAGCGTCAGCCCCTCGTGGTCCACCGGCTGCCAGTGGTGCTCGAACGACTCGAAGGTGAACCCCTGCTCGGAGTCGTTGCTGTACACCAACAGCGCCCTGCCGTTCCCCGCGTACCCCTTCACCTCCGCCCAGAGCGTCTCCCGGACCCTCCGGGACGGGTTGCCGATGAACACGCCGGCCGAGATCTCCCACAGCCACCGGGTCAGGAACCCCCTCAGCCCCGGCGGGCACTTGGTGAGGATGAGGACGGTCACCAGACCACCTCGTGGGAGTAGTCCCGCCCGGCCTCCAGCAGGTCTCCCCGGTCGCCCACCAGGCCGACCGTGTCTTCCTGGTCCTCGCCCGCCTCGTGTTGATCGCCCAGCAGGAGCGTCCTGATGTCGTCGACGCAACGGTCGAGCAACCCGCCCTTGTTGATGCGGTCGCGCAGAACCCTTCGCGTCACCCCGTCCACGTCGTCCGTGCCCTGCGCCGCGGCGTCGAAGGCCACCGGGATGCCGATCTCCACCTTGTACAGGTCCGCGACGTCCATCACGAAGCCCCGTTCGTGGCCGGAGTGCACGAAGCCCAGCCCCGGGCTGCACCCGAGAGCCGTCGTCACCGCGTGCGCCACCCCGTAGAAGCACTGCGCGGCGGAGGTGATCGCCCTGTTCGCCGCGTCCGAGGACTCGTGGTCGCCTGGCGTGTAGCGCCGCCCGTGCCACGGCACACCGGTCCGTTCCGCCTCGGCGCGGTAGCACGACTGGACCCTCTTCCCCTCCTTGCCGAGGAGTTCCTGGCGGTTGAACCGTTCCACGTCCAGGTCCGGGAACCGCATCCGGTACATCCGCCGCGCGACGTCGAGGCGGCTCTGCCGGTTGGCCCACGCCGTGGCCTGCGCCTCCACGATGTGGGAGGAGCGCGTCAGCCCCCTCCCTGCCGCGTAGAAGCGCACCCCCTGCTCTCCCACCCACACGACGCTGGCCCCGCACTCCCCCAGGACCTTCATCGCCTGGTGGGTGACGGTCGTACCGGGTCCGAGGAGGAGGGTGCCGATGGTCGCGCCCGGGATGTGCCGCGCCCCCTCCCCGTCCTCGGCCGTGATCGCGTTGTCGTCGCGATGGACGACGCACCTCTCCAGGTAGACGAAGGACAACCGGTCACCGGCCCTGGTCAACTCACGCGGGGTCGAGGCTCGCCGTCTGCTCACCGATCCCATCAGGCGACCGGCGCCAGGGTCATCAGGCCGCAGCCGTACGCCTTGGCCCGTCCCAGCCCGGCGCACAGCACGCGGCGCAGGGCGTCGGGATCGGTGACGGTCAGCCTGCCGTCGAAGGTCGCGGTCACCAGGGGCACGCGCATGCGGCCGTTCCCCCTCTTCCCGGACCGGGGGTCGGGCTTGTCGAATCCGGAGGCGTCGCGACCGTGCACGACCAGTTCGTGTTCGTCCTCACCCGGAATCAACTGCTGGTCAACCGGCCTGCGCACGATCTCGATCCCGCACGCCTCCTGCCGCTGCAACAGCCATCCCGCCTGGTGGCGGGGGGTGACGTGGGCGGTGACCTTGGTCGGTTCGCCGTCCTTGCGCCGGATGCTGTGCACGGGGTTCGCGGTGAGGCGGAACGCCCATGTCTGCCCCGCCTCCAGCCTCCCCAGGAACCCGCCGTAGTCGTGGGACTGCCATCCGGCCCCCTCCGCGGCCGGCCACCCCGCCTGCTCCACCAGGTGGGTCAGGTCGGGCGCGGTCGGGCTGACGACGTACAGCAGTACCTCCGCCCTGGCGTTGCGGTCCACCCGCCACAGCACGCGCGGCGCCCCCGCCTCCCCCTGGTTTCCCGGGTCGCCCGGCAGGAGTCCGGGGAATCCGCCCATCACGGAGGCGTGCGTGGCCTGCGGCGAGGACAGCAGTTTTCTGCTCCCCGGCCTGTTGGTGTTGAACCGGAATCGGGTGAGGTACATCAGCTGCCTCCCAGTGCGGACACGGGGTCGTGGTCGGGGGGTGCGGCGCGGCGGACGAGGGGGTTCGGGACACGCACCGCCCCCGGGATCACCGCCCGCAGGGCGTAGCGCCGGTGCAGGGGGTCGAAGCTGAGCGGCAGGTCGCGCAGGGTGTCGGCCCGGGTCTGCCCCGGTGCGGCGTCGACGAGGGTGCTGAGCTCCACCTGCCCCTCTTCCCGCCACCGCCGGTTCCTCTGTCGCTGGAACCAGCGGGAGGCCTGCCAGGGCGTCTGCTCCAGGACCTCCTCGACCGTGCCGTCGACGGGGGCGCCGAGGTCCACGGGCCGCGCGGGCGGGCAGGAGCGCCTGCCCAGGTAGGGCAGGTAGACGGGGGCGCGGACGGCCCGGTACAGGTCGGCGACCAGGTCCGTATCGCCCTCCACCGCCGCCACGAACACCGCGTCGGACAGGTAGAAGCGCTCCGACACCGGCATGGAGACGCCTGTGACCAGGTGTTTCGCGGTCTGGTAGTCGCGCACGCGCACGCCCGGCTGGTCCACGCGCACACCGAACCGCAGCGCGGCCAGGTCGGACAGGTCGGCGGTGCGGTCGCGTCCGAGGGCGGCGGCGAGCAAGCCGATGACCCCGCTCTTGGTGGGGGCGTTCTCGGTGCCCCGGCGAGCGAACCGGGACGCCGACCCCCACGACTGGAGGGGGCCGGCCAGGACGAGGGGCAGGGCACTCATGCCGTCGGCGCCTGACGCTGCGCGACGGCCGCGCCCACCTGCGAGACCAGCTCGGGGAGGGAGACAACGGGGCCGAGTCCGGAGAGCTTGGCGGTCCGCTCCCCCACGTGCACGACCCAGGTGTCCACGCCGTCCTCGGCGCCGTAGGCGCGCTCGACCTGGGAGACGTGGTCGGCCAGGCGTGCACTGGCCTCGGCCACGTGCCCGGCCCCGGCCGTCACCGGCTCCTCGAACGCCCCCACGAAACTGATGGGCCGCGAGTCACGCAACTTGACGACAACCGCGTCGGGCAGTGTGTGGTTGCCGAAGGTGTTGATCTTGCCGGTGGGCAGCGACTCCACGAACCCGCGCACGAACGCCTCGACGGCGCGGCGCAGCGGTTCGGTGACGGGCTCGTCCTCGCGCAGCCCTTCGCCCAGGTTCCTGCGGAGCAGGTCGACGTCGACGGCAGCGTACCGGTACAGGGTCGCGGAGTTGAACTCGACGGTGCCGATCATGCCCGCCCCGGTGTCCTCCTCCGGGTTCCGGTCGTCCACGGCCGTGTAGTAGTCGGACTCGTTCTCGACGGCGTGGACGCTGATGGCGTGGGCGACCTGCGCGGCGGCGTCCACGTTGACGTCGGCCCCGTCGGCGACCATCCGCCCGAACAGGGCGATGTCCACCGAGTGGCGGGTGTCGGCGACGGACTTGGCGCGCGCCTTGTTCTCCTTCTCCTTGAGGAACGCCTTGATGTCCTCGCGTCCCTCCAGGGCGAGTTCGGCCAGGCCGTCGCGCTGGCGGGCGCTGAGGAACATCAGGTAGGCGGACTCCGGGGCCGGTTCCTTGTCGCCCTTCTTCTTGGCGGCGTCGGCCTTGCGCTTGGGCACCTCGATCTTGGAGCCGGTGGCGGTCTGCACGGTCTCCGCGGCGAGGGCGAGCGCCTCGACCTCCTCCACGGACGGGTCGAGTTCGCGGATGCGCGCGGCGATCAGCTCGGCGACGCGCTTGGTCCTGGTGCCCAGCTCCTGGGGGTCGAGCAGGGCGTCGAACGCGAGCCGGGTGGCGCGCTTCCACGCCTGGCTGGAAACGCGGGAGCGCTTCACCCCGCCGTAGACGGCGGTCTTGGGGGCGCCGGTGTCGTCCCGGTTGAGGTTGCTGGGCGGCACGGTCTGCAACACGTGCACGTCGAGAATGGTGCGGCTCATGGTGGTGTCCTCGTCGTCTTGTCGGTGCCCGCCAAGGCACGCGTGAGGGGGTTGGTCGGGAGCGCTGCCGGAACAGCGCGCGGGCCTGCGCGGCCCTCCCCGTCGGCGCCGTCCGCGCGGACGGCGCCGGTCACCGTTCCGGGCCGGGGCCCGGTCCGTCTCAGGCGGGGGTGCCCGGTTCGGTCTCCGGCGGTGTGTCGTCGGTCCGCTCCGGCCGGTGGGCCTGGAAACCGCGTCCCCAGGCCCGGCGCACCCGGGCGGACCCCGCCGGCGTCCGGGCGTCGTGGAGCTGGTCGGCCAGGAGCCCGTAGTCGAGCGGGATGTCCTGGGTACGCAGGAGGCTGACGATGCCGCGGAGGCGGTCCAGGCGGGTGGCGTGGTCGGCCGCGCTTCCGGCCTGCACGAACCTCTTGCGCAGGGGTTCGTCGATGTCGCCGCCGGGCATGAGGCGGCGCACGGCCTCGCCGAGCCCGCTGCCCCGCTTGTGCATGCCCCGCTCCCGCTTGGACTGCTGGTGCAGCGCGTAGAGGGTGAGCGCCTCGTGGGCGGCGGCCTCGGCGGCCTCGGTGCGCGGATCCTCCACGGGGAAGGCCTCGTAGAAGCGGTGGTCGAGCGTGAGCCCCACCAGTTCCGGAACCGCCTCGATGGGCTTGCCCGCGCCGCGGCGCAGCTTGGCCAGGGTGGCGACGGCCGTGGAGAGGTCCTTGAGGTAGCCGCCTTGGAGCGCGCGGACGCGCTCGTCCACGAGTGCGCCGACCCTCCTGAGGTCGGGCACGTAGGCGGTGGTGTTCGCGGTGGTCACTGCGGTGCCTCCGGGTCGTCGGGGGTGGCCATGGGGAGCGCCCTGCGCAGTCCCGAACGGAAGCGCAGGTCGGCGCGGGAGGCGGTGAGCCAGACCGGGCCGTTCTTGGCGGCGACGACCCGGCCGGTCCAGGCGGCCTCACTGGCGGAGTCGAGGAGGTCGTCACCGATGCCGGACACGATCTCGCGCGCGGTGAGCTGCCACCGGCTGCGCTGTTCACCCGGATAGAGGGGGTCGTCGGAGGGGCGCAGGTCGCGCAACCACTTGCGGAAGGTCTCGTCGAGGGCCGCGAAGCCCCGATCGCGGGCGGTGGCCCGGGGGGCCTCGCTCTCCGCGCCCGCCGCCTCGGCCAGGGCGGTGGCCAGGTCCCCGAGGACCATGACCGCCCCTTCCGCGTCGTTGACCGCGTCGACCGCCGTCTGGCCGAGGGTGCTGTCCTCCTCGTGCAGCAGGACCACGGGCATGGCGACGGTGTCGTCCACGATCTCGTCGATAACGGACTGCTGGGTGCCGTAGACCGCGCCGACCAGGCGCGTGCGGATGAGGAGACCCCCGTCCAGGTATCCCTCCACGGTCAGGCGCGCGATCCAGTCGAGAACCCGGGGGCGCACGATCTTCGCGGCCTCGCGGCGCTGTTCCGCGCCCCGGACGTGGCCGGTGACCAGGGCGCCGAGCCCCCGCCAGGCGCTGCGGGCGGGGTCGTGGTCCCGGGGCAGGTAGACCTGTTCCTCACCGATCTTCTTCTCCTGGGCGGGACTGCGCCGCCAGGCGGTCATGGGTTCGCGGTCGTGCTTGTTGCGCGGAGTGAGCGGGTCGCCGTAGGCGAGCAGGACGCCGTGGACCGCGTCGCCGTCGTGGTGCAGGCGGACGCGGCGGCTCTGCCAGGTGTAGAGGTCGCGCAGGCCGTGGGGACGGGTCTGGGCCTCCGCTCCCCCGAGGGCTTCGGCGGTGGCGGGCTCGTGGCGCCAGGCCGGCCGGTCGTCGGTGCGGGAGCGCAGGTTGTCGGTGTCGCGGGGCAGCAGGTTGAGGAGCAGCGTCGCGCGCAGGTCGTCGCCCTCCACGTAGACCCCGCCGAGGTTCCCGGCCCAGCCCACCCCCTGCGGGTAGACCTTGCCGCCCTTGACCCGGGGGTCGCCGACCACACCGGACTTGATCCCCGAGGTGTCGTAGGCATGGGCGTGAAGGAGCCAGCGGGCGGCCTCGGCGAAGCCCAGGCGTTCGGCGCCGTGCGCGCGCATGGTGAAGAACCGCGCGTTGTTGGGCACGTCGGCCACGATCGGGTCCAGCGAGGAGTGTTCGCCCTTGGCCGTGTGCAGGTCCGGGACCTGGAGGAACGGGGTGGACGGGTGCAGCAGGTCGAAGCGGTCACGGTGTTCGTCTAGGTAGCCGCGGACGCGGTCCGCGGGAAGGTCACCGTCTCCGTCGTTCCACAGCTCCGCCCAGTCCTCGATCTCCTCCGGACCGTCGAGCGCGTCGTGCAGGACGGCCAGGAGCAGCCGGAGGAGGACGAAGTCCTGGGTGGGCACGTCCCCGACCAGGCGCCGGAGGTGTGAGGCCTGCTCGAACACCTCGGTCAGGGAGAGTTCGGCCTCGGTGCCGTCGAGGCGCTGGACGGGTAGCCAGGGCCGGCTCGTCAGGTCGAAGGAGGGCGGGTGCGTCGGTGGGGACGCGTGTGGCGGCGGGGGTGACGCTGGCCCGGAGGCGTCAGTCGGCACGGTGGACCTCCAGTCCGTCGGTCGGGGTGTAGTGGAGTCGGAATCCCGCCAGGTCGGCGCGGTCGTCCTCGTCCAGGAAGAGGACGAGTTCTCCGGCGATCCAGTGGGCGTCCTTGGTCTGCCAGGCGTGGACGATGTCGGTTTCGAGTTCGGTGATGGCCTGTTCGAGCACCTTGGGGAAGGTGAACTGGTAGGGCAGGCGCAGTGCCGAGGCGGCCAGGGCCCGTGCGGAGGCGGGTGGCGGCGCGGTGTCGGCGGGCAGGGCGAGCCCGCCGCGCCCGTCGGTCAACCAGGGGACGGTGGTCATGGTTCCGTCGGCGTCGCGGCGGGCGACGAGGACCTCCAGGCTGTCGCGGGTGTCGCGGACCTGGGCCTTGCCGGGCTGGCTGTCGTCGGCGTCGCCGACCCCGGCCTCGATCCAGCCGATCAGCGCACGCCCGGCCCGGGCGGCCGGTTTGAGTAGGAAGGTCTGTGCCTTCTCGCCCTTGCGCGCCTGCTCGGTCCCGTGTGCGGTGAGGGCCTGCGCCATTCGCTCGTGCCAGGTGTCGGGGGCGACGGTCGCGTCACCGTAGGCGTCCTGGACGAGGGGGCTGATGTCGTCGGGGAGGCGGACGGTGCGGCCGGTGTCGGTGTCCGCTTCCAGTCGCGTTCGGAGCACGGCGAGGGAGCGCAGGAGCGCGTGTTCGCCGTAGACCGTCCGCGAGCCCCTGACGGGCCTGGGCGGCAGTTCGTCCCAGTCCACGCCGGTGACCAGGCAGCGGGCCCGGCGCACGCGTTCGGGGCGGTCGCACTGGTCCCGGCCGCGCGGGTGGCGGTGCAGGCGCCCCATGCGCTGGAGCACGAGGTCGACGGGGGCGAGGTCGGTGACCAGGAGGTCGAAGTCCACGTCCAGGGACTGCTCCACGACCTGGCTGGCGACCACGATGTGGCGGCCGGGGCGCTTCCCGCCGAGTTCGGCGACCTTGGCGGGCGGTCCGTAGTCGGCGACCAGGGCGTCGTCGTTGGCGGCGCGGTCCAGGGCGAGGAACCGCGAGTGGGTCACGGTGACCGTGTCGTCGCCGAAGTGGGCACGCAGGTGCGCGGCGGCCGCGTGGACGCGCGCGACGGTGTTGCGTACAACCAGGGCGCAACCTCCGTCGGACAGGGCGTCCTCCAGGCGTGCCGTGAGCGCGTCCAGGTCGTCGGACAGGCGTTCCACGACGACGTCGGTGGCGCGGCCGGACGCGGCGGGGGTGTGCAGGCGCGGGGCCCTCCCGGGCTCGGCCGTGGTGATGAGGGGGTACGCGCGCGCCTTCTCGACCTCGTCGTACCCCTCCCCCGAGGTGCCGGTGTAGGCCTCGGCCAGCTCGCGCCGACGCCGGGCGGGCAGGGTCGCGGAGAGGACGACGACGGGGACGCCGTACTCGCCGAGCCAGGACAGGGCGCGGTCGAGGTACGCGTTCATGTAGGTGTCGTAGGCGTGGGCCTCGTCGATGACGACGACCTTGCCCGCCATGGCGAGGTGCCTGAGTGCCAGGTGTTTGCTCTTGAGACCGGTGAAGAGGAGCTGGTCCACGGTGCCGACGGCGAAGGAGGAGAGCATGCCCTTCTTGCGGCCCCGGAGCCAGCGGTGGGCGACGAGGTCGGCGGGGGCGTGAGGAGCTTTGCCCGGGCCGGAGCCACTGGCGGAGCCCTCGTCATCCGCGTCGCGCTCGGTGTCCGTGGCCAGACGGCGCCCGCCGCCCATGAGCTGGGTGAACTCCTCGTTCAGGTGCGCCTTGGAGTGGGCGAGGAAGACCGACGCGGCCTCGTCGGGCATGCCGGGGAGGCGGTCGAGCCAGGTGAGATAGCGGCCGAACATGGCGTTGGTGGTGGCCATGGTCGGCAGGGCGACGAAGCAGCCGCCCGCTCCGGACCGGGCCGCGAAGATCTCGGCGACGGCGAGGGCCGCCTCGGTCTTGCCCTCGCCCATCGGGGCCTCGATGACCATCAGGCCGGGGCCGGACATCTGCCGGGCGGCCTCGACGGCCTGTTCCTGGACGGGGCGGACGGTCGCGCCCTCAAGGAGTGCGAAGCGTTCCGAGAAGAGTTCGGCCGCGGTGCCCTCGGGCTCCTCGGCCTTCCACTGCTGGGGCAGGTCGAGGCGGCGCCAGGCCTCCCGTGTGCGCTCGGGGTCGGAGCTGCGCTCGCCGGGGAAGTAGGGGAAGAAGTCGGGGTTGCTCGCGATCCAGTCCGCGACGATGACGAGGGCGGTGAGGAGCACCTGCACGGTCTGCGGGAACTTGAGGGACTTCCAGTCGGAGAGGCGGTCGTCCACTCCGGTGACCAGGGCGGCGGTGTCGAGGAGTTCGGTCTGGGCTGCGGTCCAGGCCTGTTCGTAACCGGGGGTGCGGAGCAGTTGGTGGTGCTTGTCGAGGTCGGCGATGGCCGAGTAGCCGGGCGGGACGCCGTGGTGTCCGCCCGCGACGATGGTGAGTTGGTGGGTGTCGCGGGGGTTCCAGCCGTGGTGCTCCACGAGCCAGTCGCGCAGGATGAGCTGTCCGGCGAGGCCGTGGGGGGCGAGGTTCCGGTCGGGCATCTGCTTCTGGAGGGGCATCTCCAGGCCTTGGCGGCGCATGTCGTCCGCGAGTTGCTCCACCTGACAGGCGAAGGCGGGGGTGGCCTTGCCGATGTCATGGGTGGCGGCGAGCCAGACGGCCAGGCGGCGGGCGTCGTCAGGGCCCAGCGGAAGTGCGGCGCTGATGTGGTCGCGCACCTGGTCCGGGAGCCATTCGTCCCAGAGCTTGCGCGCGACGGCAGCGCTGTCGGCCATGTGGCGGTGGAGAGGAAGCCAGCCGTCGGAATCGAAGTCGTGTTTGGCCCACACTGCGCGAGCGGCAGGGGACAACGTGGCAGCCCAGGTCAAGGGCTGTCCGTGAGGGGTCATGCCAAATATTCAACCGAACTCGCGGATGACCTCGCGGGGTTTCTCGAACATTCTTCCGACCGAATGCGGTCAATCACTACTCGCGGGTTCTGCCACGGAATTGGGGCTCTTGTGGTATTTAATCCCACTCCTTGCGCACGCAGCAGGGCGAAGAGGGCGGGTGTCGTAGGCGTGGCCCCATCCCCGCGTGCGCGGGGAGCACAGTCAACGACCTGGCAACTTACCAGCGACAAGCGGTCGTTTTTCCAACTTGTCGAGAATCAGTCATCAGGATCATAGAAGCCCATTGGTCGCTTTGGGAGACAGGATGCTGAGTTCTCACCTTGATCACCTCTCCTCACATCACGAATGAAGGCGTCCCACTCACTGACAGGGAAACCGAGCCGACGCTTGGTGTCTCGTACCGCCGTGACATCGCCCAGGTCGGAGATCCCGACACAATTGGACGAAGTTACGCTGCACCTCGACGTGAACCAGGTCCCGGCGTGGAGCTTCATTACTACTCCTTCTCCGAAGGCCGGGCGACCCCTTCCAGGAAGCCGATCGTCTGCGTCGGACGCCCGGGCCCCTCCTCCGTTCCTGCCCGCATTCCCACCGCAGGGTTCGTGAGAGCGGAGGACTCGGCCTGACACTGTGCTGCCACACCCTCGCGGCGGTGCTCGGGGGCCCTCCAGAAGTCTGAGGGGGGAGGCGAACCCTCCCCACAAGAACTCGCCTCACGGCGAAGGCCTCCCCGGTACGGATGCACATCCGTCGGGGAGGCCTTGTCACGCTCGGGGCTGACCGCTCAGGGGCTCGCGACCGGTCCTCCGCCAAGATGCCGTCCACACCCCGGAACCGCGTCACAGCGTCAGGGCTTGCGCGCCACTCCGCCGTACTGGTCCATGCCGCGGCGGGTACCGACCTCGATGGGGGCGGGACGCCACAGGGGGCACGGGACCACGCCCGGCTCCAGGAGTTCCAGGCCCTCGAAGCGGGCGGCGATCACTTCCGGGCTCCGCAGCAGGTACGGGACCGCGCCCTGCTTGTTCCCCACCTCGATGGCCGCGTTGTAGGCCTCGCTGGTGTTGGAGCCGTCGTAGCTCGCCAGGTAGCTTCCCGGCGGCAGCGCGTCCACGAGCCGACTCACGATCGGCATGATCTCGTCCTCGGGGACGTGGCCCAGGATTCCCATGAGCATGAGCGCGATGGGCTGGTCGAAGTCCAGGGTCTTCGCGGCCTGTTCGAGGATCCTGTCGGGGTCGCGCAGGTCGGCGTCGATGTAGTCGGTGACGCCCTCGGGGGTTCCGACGAGGAGAGCGCGCGCGTGCGCGAGCACGAGCGGGTCGTTGTCCACGTAGACCACCCGCGACTCCGGGGCGACCGCCTGGGCGACCTCGTGGGTGTTGTTGGCGGTGGGCATGCCGGTACCGATGTCGAGGAACTGGCGGATGCCCGCCTCGCCCGACAGGTGCGTCACGACGCGGATCAGGAAGTCCCGGCTGGTGCGGGCCAGGTCCCTGATCTCCGGGAAGAACTCGGCCACCTGGTCGCCGGCCTCGCGGTCGACCGGGTAGTTGTCCTTGCCGCCCATCCAGTAGTTCCAGATCCGGGCCGAGTGGGTCCGGGTGGTGTCGATCTGCTGAGCCTGGCCGGAGCCCGCGGCGGGAGCGGCAAGGGACGGGTCGTCAGTCATGGAGCATCTACCTCTATACACAGGGGGCCGCCGCGGGGTGGAGAATCCAGCATTCAAACTCCTGGAATCCCACTCTGAACCGGGATCTAGTGGCACTGATGATAGACGACACCACCTCCGGGCGCGCCGAGGCGCGACGCCCCGAGCTTGCGAATTATGCCGGTGTGGCCGGGGTTCCAGCCTCCGTGCCGGTGCCTCGCGCGCTCGCCGCGCTCTCCCGTGCCCGTCCTGTTCCCCGGGGTTCGCGGGGCGGGGCGGCGGCCGGGCACCGTGCCGTTCCACCCGCGTGGTGACGCGCGGGGCACACTCCGACCCGGCGCTACCGTTCTGCCAGGCAGAACGCGGGGTCTCGCATGCACGGGCCCCGCGTCTGCGCGCTCGCCGTTGGAAGGGAGAAGCCGTCCGCTGCTAGAATTCGCTGTAGCGATAACGCCTTCCTGGCGCGGAGACGCCTCCGCCGGGGAGGCTTTTTTCATGCCCGGGGCCGATCCGACCTGGGCTTCTCCCCGCGTCCCGGGGGACCTGCCCGTCGACCCGCCCACACGAAGGAGTCCCATGCCAGACGTCTCCGTGCGCCTCGCCAACTCCGCTGACCGCCCGCTCGTGGAGCGGCTGTGGGTGATGTTCGGCCATGACATGTCGGAGTTCCGCGGGCTGTTGCCCGCCCCGGACGGGACCTTCCGACGCGACCGGCTCCGTGCGGCCTTCACCGACCCCGACTGGGCGCCGTACGTGGTGGCCCTCGGCGAGCGGCCCGCCGGTTTCGCGTTCGTGCGGGGCCTGTCCGGCACGACGCGGGTGCTGAACAGCTTCTTCGTGGTGCGCGGCGCGCGCAGGGCGGGGGTCGGGCTGCGTGCCGTCCAGGAGATCACGGCCCGGAACCCGGGCCCGTGGGAGGTCGCCTTCCAGGACGAGAACGCGACGGCGGTGCGCTTCTGGCGCCGGGCGGCCACGGAGATCGTCGGCGACACGTGGACCGAGGAGCGCCGACCGGTGCCGGGGCGGCCCGACCTGCCGCCGGACGTGTGGATCTCCTTCGACGCGCCGGCGAGAGCGGGGGGCGGCCTCCCGAACGGGCGGGCGTGAAACACGGCGTCCGTTCGGCAGGCCGCTCGGCGCGGGCCTACGGGACGGTGTACCCGGCTGCGCGGAACACCTCGTACCACTCGGCCCGGGTCAGCGGCACGTCCGAGCCCTGGGCAGCGGCGGCGACGCGTTCCGGCGTGGTAGTGCCGATGACCACCTGCATCTGCGCGGGGTGCCTGGTGATCCACGCGGTCGCGATCGCGAGCGGCGGAACGTCGTACTGTGCCGCGAGCCGGTCGATGACCGCGTTCAGCTCGGGGAAGCGCGGCGAGCCGAGGAACGGCCCGTCGAAGAAACCGGCCTGGAACGGGGACCACGCCTGCAGGGTGATGTCGTGCAGGCGGCAGTAGTCGACGAGACCGTCGTCGCGGCTGACGGACTGGTCCAGCCCCTGCATGTTCGCGGCCACCCCCTGGGCGATGAGCGGGGCGTGGGTGACCGAGAGCTGCGCCTGGTTGGCCACGATCGGCTGCGTCACGTAGCGGCGCAGAAGGTCGATCTGCCTCGGGGTGTGGTTGGAGACGCCGAAGGCGCGCACCTTGCCCGCAGCGGCGAGGTCGTCGAACGCGCGTGCCACCTCCTCCGGCTCCACGAGGGCGTCCGGGCGGTGAAGCAACAGGATGTCGATGTAGTCCGTGTCGAGCGCCTGCAGCGATCCGTGCACCGACTCCATGATGTGCTCGTAGGAGAAGTCGAAGTACGGGCCCTCGCGGACGATCCCGGCCTTGGTCTGGATCACCAGCTGTTCGCGCTCGGCCGGGCTCAGCCGCATCGCCTCGGCGAAACGGCGCTCGCAGCCGTGCAGCTCGCTGCCGTAGACGTCGGCGTGGTCGAGGAAGGTGATGCCCGAGTCGATCGCGGTGTGTACGAGGGTGCGTACCTCCTCGTCACTCTTCTCCTGGATGCGCATCAGGCCGAGGACCACGTTGGGTGCGGTGATCTTGGTGCCGGGCAGAGTGAAGGTCTTCATCGTCAACTCCCTATCACGGGAGGGATGCGGAGGGTGTGTGTCCACTCGTGGGGGAGGGATGGCTGGCGGTACGGACGTGGCTGGGGTGAGAGCGGGGAGCACCTGAAGGGGGGGCACGTGCCGAACCCGCCACGGGTCCATCCCCGCGTGCGCGGGGAGCACTCCGTAGTGATGCTGGAGGACAACGCGGTGACGGGTCCATCCCCGCGTGCGCGGGGAGCACAGTGAACGACCTGGAATCTTACCAGCGACAAGCGATCATTTTTCCAACTTCGTGAAATTCAGACACCCGCCACAAAGAATACGAAAAGGTCATTATCAACGTCTTCAATCTCACGAAATGACAAAGCCGCCCCTGACCAAGAGTGGAACCACTGGCCAGAACACGTTCCAAGCATAAAAGCGCTGGACGGCCAGCACCCCTATTCACCGGGCACGGCCAGCCATCGCCAGTGCACCCGATCCAGTCTGGGGTGTGGAGGATGGCCCTTGGAGGACCCATCCCCGCATGCGCGGGGAACACGGTGGAGGATGTCGGATTCCGGCCCGGGACAGAAAGGCGGATGTCCGACTTCTCGCGAGGCGGACGGAAGGAACGGGCGACGCGAAGGTTCCATCACGCGCGCGCCGCCTCCTTCACCACCCGGGTAGGCGTTCGGGAAGGGGCCGGGGCACCGGACAGGGCATGTCCGTCACGCGCATCGCGGGTTCGGAGGGCAGAAGGCACACCCTCGTCGACCCCGACGGACACGATCCGGCCCTGTCCGGCCCCGACACCACCCCGCTCCCCCGGGTCACTCCCGGCTGGCCCCCTCGGGCCAGATGACGTTGACCGGGAGCCCTCGCTCCGTGGCGACGCGCACCGCGTCCGCGGTTCCGCCCCCGCCGCCGGACGGCTGGCCGTCCCACACCGCGAAGAGCATGTCGACGCCGCCGAGTACCGCCTCGTTGGCGTCCTCGTAGGCCCGGCGGCCCGCGGTCCGGTGACGCATGTAACGCACCATGTTCGCGCGGACCAGCAGGTCGTCGAAGCCCTCACGGTTCTCGGGCCCGACCTTGGCCTCACGGTAGTCGGCCGAGGGCAGGACGACCTCCAGGGTCCCCCCGGCTGCGAGGACCTCCTCCGCGAAGAGCTGGTCCGCTCCGCGCGCCAGGCAGGAGACGCCGACGACGCCGTCCTCGTTGTAGCGTTCCAGTGCGTCTACTAGGGCTTTTCGCACCAGTTCCGCACTACCAGCGGAGATGTTCGAGTGGCCAGTGATTCCGATCCGCCTCACTCTGTCCCCATTCCTTTCCGTCTAGTGGGCAAGCAGGGTACGCGATAACTCGTCACGCGCTTCGGCCACGGTGGGCTCACGGTGGAACGCGGCGGACTCGGTGTACCAGTCGTGTATGCGACGGCGCACCCTTCCCGAGTCCAGGGAGCGCTGGATCGCCGCGGCCTGGCGGACCACCTTCACCGACTCCTCCGGTTCGTCGAGCAGCAGGTAGGTGCGCCCGAGACCCACGAGGTCGAAGGCGCGGCTGCGTTTCTTGGCGGGGTCGCGCAACTGGAGCGCCCGGCCGATGTGCTGGGCGGACGCCTCCGCGAACCTGCGCCGTGCCGCCCGGTCGTCCTGGCCGCCGGCGAGGTCGCGGTACCGGGCACCCACGACCCCGGACAGTTCCGCGTGGTCGAAGTTGCGCGCCCAGTCCGGGACCTCCCCGCCTCCTCCCCCGTCGAGCAGTTCCTCGGCCTGGGAGACGGTGCGCCGGTAGGCCTCGGTCCGGCCCATCCGGGCGTACGACCAGCCCTCGCGGGTGCGGAGCATCGCCAGGACCCGTTCGGGGGCCCGGTGGGCGTGGGCGCTGTCCAGCGCCAGCCTGGAGATGTCGAGGGCGTCGTCCGGACGGTGGAGGTCCAGCATCTGGCGGGCCATGTCGGCGAGCACCCCGACCCCGTACAGGCGGTGTTCGGGCCCCGCCTGGTGGATGGCACGCAGGGAGAACGTGTAGTACTTCTGCGCGGTGGGGTGGTCACCGGCGTCGTAGGCCATGGCCGCGACGATCTTGGACAGTTCGGCCATGACCGCGAACAGCCTCGCCTGGACGGATACCGGCTGGGTCTCCTCGACGAGTTCGGACACCTCCGACAGCTGTCCGATCACGGCCTTGCGGCGGATGCCCATGCGCCACCGGTCGTCCCAGTGCCGCAGCGCCACGGTTGCGGCCTCGATCCTCCCCAGTTCCGATTCCCCGATGTTGCTCGGCCCGTGGCCGGAAGTGGCCATCGCGGGGAGCAACCAGTGTTCCAGCACTTCCGTCAATGTGGCGCCCATGATGAGAGCACCACCGACCGCGAAAGCGTCCCTGCGTTTCATCAGATCCCTCAGCGTGATCTCGGCGATGTCCTGCGCTGTTCTCGGCGCAGACCACAATTCGTCCATGCCGAGAGCTGAAGTGCCTGTACCCCGATCCGCGCCGATATCGCCCCCGTCCGATTCGGCGAGGCCGAGAACCCGTCGGGCGTCGGCGGGCATGGACAGTCCGTCGGCCACGCGCTGCCACGTCCGCAGGGCCGTCACCGAGCGTCGCCCGGACATGATCGCGCTGACGTGTGGCTGGGCAAGGTCGGTGGCGGCTCCGATCGCCTGCTGGCTGGCGCCCGTGTACTGCCTGACCAGGCGCAGCAGGGCTCCCGCGTCCTGGCCGGCGAGGGATCGGCGTACGTCGGCGCGGGTCCAGAAGGTGGGTGGCGGGGTCGGTCGGGGGGTGACCGGTAACTCAGGCATTCATACCGCCGGTGTATATCGGCTTGGAATTCCAGGGGCAGGGGCGGACGGCGTTACATCTCCATAGACATCCTTACCCGGAATCGCTAGCCCCCGAAATGGGCGGAAGACCCTGTTTCCGTCTTCGTCGGCGGTGCCACGAGGAGCGCGATCATGAATCACACCCCCCACATTGGTCACAGGAGGAACGGCGGCGGCCACAAGCCCTGGACCGTCGTTTCCGCCACGGGCGCCCACTTCGTTTCCTCCACCTGCGCATATCCCCTTCCGTCCCTCGGTGAACACGCTGTTTTCGGTGGGGCCGACCGATGATCCCGGCGCACCGGAGACTCGTCGCCCGCCTCGCCGTGGACGGTGACCTGACCCCGGACTGGCGGGGGGCGTTCGAGGCCGTGCCGCGCCACCTGTTCCTGCCGGATGTCATCGACGGCGGCGGCTCCCGCGTGGACCGGCGCGACGACGAGACGAAGTGGTGGGAGGCCGCCTACGCGGACCTTCCGGTGGCGGCCGGGGTGGGCGGGGGCGCCCGGGAGGGCCCCGGCCATCCGGTGACGGCGTCCCCGGCGCCGTCGGGGCTGGCGCGGGTGCTGGACCTGCTGCGGGTCTCCCCCGGCATGAGGGTCCTGGAGGTGGGCACCGGAACGGGCTACGGCGCGGGGCTGCTGTCGTACCGGCTCGGGGACGACGCCGTGACCTCGGTGGAGATCGACTTCGCGCTCGCCGAGAACGCCCGCGTGTCGCTGATGGCCGCCGGGTTCGCCCCGCTGGTGGTGAGCGGGGACGGCACGCAGGGCTGGGCGGCGCGGGCTCCGTTCGACCGGGTGATCAGCTGTGTGGCGGTGCGCCGGGTCCCCTACTCGTGGGTGGCGCAGACGCAGCCCGGGGGGCGGGTGCTGACCACGTGGACCAACTCCTTCCACGACGGGGTGCTGGTGGACCTCGAGGTGGGCGCGTACGGCACGGCGCGCGGCCGGGTGGTGGGGAGCGGGCACGCGGGGGCGCGCCCGGTCCACGACCCCCTGTCCATGGTGGACACCTACGTGCGCCCGGACTCGGAGTTCACGGTCACGCGGACGCGTCTGGGGCCGGAGGAACCGGTCCGGGACCCCGACGGGGCCTTCGCGGTCGGGGTGCGGATGCCCACGGTGGTGCACCGGACGCGGTTCGCCCCGGACCCGGCGGACCCGCGGTACACGGTGTACCTGATCGACCCGCAGACGTGGTCGTGGGCGTCCTGGCACATCGATCCCGAGCAGCGGGACAGCGGGTACGAGGTCCGCCAGCACGGCCCGCGACGGCTGTTCCACGAGCTGGAGTCCGCGCACGAGCTGTGGGTGGAGGCCGGTCGCCCGGACCGCACGCGGTTCGGCCTGACGGTGTCCTTCGACCACCAGCTGGTGTGGCTGGACAACCCGCACTCGGTCTTCGCGTCCAGCCGGTAGCCCCCCGCCGGGAGGGGCCGTCCGTCCCGGCACACGTTCGACCGTCCCCAGGGCCACTGCCCGAAGCACCGCTCCAGAGGGAGAAGCCGCATGTCCATCACGCCGTACAGCCCACAGACCGCCGCACCCGGTTGGAGGTGGAGCCCCCGCGTGTACCCCCGCGTCCCCACCGGGGCGAGCCGGGTCAGATCCGAACTGCGCGCCGACCTGGAACTGCTCACCAATGTCACGGAGGACCTGGTCTCGGACATGGTGCTCTGCGCCAGCGAGATGTTCTCCAGCGCGGTGGAGCACGTCGGGGCCGACCCGCGCGGAGGCCGCATGCTGCGCACGCTGACCCTGTACGGGGTGCCCGGCCGGGGGTCGGTGCTGTGCCTGTCGATGGTCGGTGAGGGTGCCCGGAGCACCGTGCCGCACTTCCCGTGCGAGGGCCTGCCGGGGGTGTGGCCGGACGTGTCGCTGGGGCAGGGGCTGGTCCTCATCGACCGCCTGTCGGAACGCTGGGGCACGCGCCGGGCCCTGTTCCCCGACGAGGGCGTGGGCGCCGCGATCTGGGCCGAGTTCACGGTGCCCGCCGAGTGACGCGACACCCCACCGCCTCTCCCGGAGTGCGCCCGCCGGTGTCGGGCCGAGGCTGGGTGGCGAATCCCCGCGGGGTCGGGGGAGCACCACCGCGGGCCGCGCCGGCCGCCCGGTCTGCCCGGGTCCGTCCCCGCGGGGGCGGGGAGCACTCCCGACGACCGGCCCGCCCCGCAGGGCTTGGCAGATGGTTCTCCGGTCTCCCGGGCGTCGGACACCGGGCGCGCCACGGCGCCGGGTGAGCGGAGCGCGTCGCAGCCCCCGGCCTGAGAACCCGGCCCCGGGGCGGTGCGGGCCCCGCACCCCCGCGGGTGGCGTCACCGGCCGCCCGGCTCCTACTCCGGGGAGCGCCCCGTGTCGCGGCCGTACGCCGCGAGGAAGACCCGCACGCCGTCCTCGGCGTGGCGGCGCAGCTCCTCCTGGGAGGGGATGGCCCCGTCCCCGAGCAGCATGGCCCTGTTGACCGGCTCGGCCATGACCAGCCAGTTGAAGTGGGAGGCGGCGGTCTCAGGATCGTCCACGGCGAGGCGGCCTTCCCCGGCCAGGCGCTCGAACAGGGCGGCCATGGCACGCATCGCGCGCGCGGGACCGCCCTCGTGGAGGACCCTGGCGAGTTCGGGGAACCGGGACACCTCGCCGATGACGAGGCGGCGCAGCCGCATCAGGTCGGGGGTGAGCACCACGGTGAGCTGCCGGTACGCGTACTCCCGCAGGTACTCGGCGAGGTCGTCGCCTTCGGCGGGTTCGGGCAGCCGGTCGTGGACGGTGTCGCCCGCACCGGTGGTCATGCTCGTGACGATCTCGACGAACAGCGCCTCCTTGCTGCCGAAGTGCTTGTAGACGGTCTGCTTGGACACCCCGGAGAGCGCGGCGATCTCGTCCATGTTGGTGCCGAGGTAGCCGCCCCGGAGGAAGACCTCCCGCGCCGCGTCCAGGACGGCCCGGCGCTTGCGCGCCGAGCGGCCCCGACCGTCGGTTCCGCCGGGAGGGTTCTGTGTGTCCGCCACCGTCGTGGGACCGCCCGTCGTCGAAGTCGTCATGGTTGACCCATTGGTACTGCACGGTCTAGTTTGGTGCAAGTACGGTACTGGACAGTCTAGTTTGATAGCGGCTCGCCGCAGAGGACCGTTTCGAGGAGATGTGACGACGATGCACGTACAGTTCGCGGAGCTTCCCGTGTTCGACCAGGAGCGGGCCAAGGCGTTCTACACCGGCCGGCTCGGGTGCCGGGTGGTGACCGACGCCCCCATGGGGGACGACGGGTGGCGGTGGATCGAACTCGGCTTCCAGGGCGCGGCGACGTCCCTGCACTTCGTCCGGCGCGCCGACGAGACCCCCTCCCCCGAACCCGTCATGGTGCTGGTGGACGAGGACGTCGCGGGGACGGTCGAGGCGCTCAGGGAGCAGGGGGTGGAGATCGTCTCCGAACCGCAGGAGGCCTTCTACCAGCCGGGGCTCACGGTCGCCGAGTTCCGTGACAGCGAGGGCAACCGCATGGTGGTCAGCAGCAGCAAGTGACCGTTCCCGCGCGCCCAGCCATCCTTCGAGGAGGAGACCAGCCATGTCGACGCACGAACCCGAGGTCCGCACGCTGAAGGTGCCCGGCGCCCGGATCCACCACGAGGTCCGCGGCTCCGGCCCCGTACTGCTGATGATCCCCGGCGGCCCGCAGGACGCCGGGGTCCTCGCCGAGATCGCCCGACTGCTCGCCGACCGCTACACCACCGTCACCTACGACCCGCGCGGCAACTCGCGCAGCACCTTGGACGGTGAACCCGTCGAGCAGGAGGTGGACGTGCACGCCGACGACGCGGCCCGCCTGATCGCGGAGCTCGGCGGCGGGCCCGTGGACGTGTTCGGCACGAGCGGGGGCGGGCAGGTCGGGCTCGCCCTGACGGCCAGGTACCCCGACCTCGTGCGTGTTCTGGTCGCCCACGAACCGGCCTGCGTGCCGATGCTCGACGACCCCGCCGCGGCCGAGGCGAGGGACCGCCACGTGTACGACACCTACCTCCGCGAGGGCGTCGACGCGGCGATGGTCGAGTTCCTGGGGCTGAACGGCCTGGACGTCGGCGAGGGGGCGGAGGGCGACGCCCTGTCCGGCGGTGACGGGCCCCCGCCCGGCGAGGAGGAGCTCGCGACGTTCGAGCGGGTCAGCGGAAACTTCGACTACTTCCTGCGCCACGGGCTCCTGCCCATCTCCCTGTACCGCCCCGACGTGGAGGCGCTGGCCGGGGGCGCACCGCGGGTGGTGGTGGGGCTCGGCGCGGAGTCCGAGGGCGAACTCATCCACGACATCGGGCTCGCGCTGGCCGGACGGCTGGGGTCGGCGCCGGTGGGCTTCCCCGGCGACCACCTGGGGTACGACTCGCACCCGGACGGTTTCTCGGAGACCCTGCACAGGGTGCTGCGCGAGGCCTGAGCGCTCCGGGACAGGCCGTGGGTCCCGGCGGGCGGCCGCCCGGCTCCCCGCCCGGACACGGGTGGCCGGGCGACCGCCGGCACGGCTCGGGGAGCGGTCGGCTACAGGTGCGGGGCCAGGCCGAAGCGGTGGAAGAGCGTGGTGTCGAAGAACATCACCGCGTGGGAGACGCCTCCCGGGACGGTTTCGAGGACCTGGAGGCCGAACGCCCGGTGGACGCCGTCGTCCCCGCGCATGTAGAGCCCGAACGCGGGACGCCCGTTGGCCCGGGTCGGCAGCAGGACCATGTCGCCGGGGCCCCGGGCCGGGCACTGGACGGAGATGAGGCGGCCGATGTCCTCGGCCCCGCGCACCCACGTGGTGAACGGCGGCATCTCGAACACGGCGTCGGCGGTGAACAGCTCGGTGATCGCGGAGATGTCGTAGGACTCGAACGCCTCCACGTACCGGGCGAGCGTCTCGCGCTGGTCGGGCGGCGGCGCGGACACCCCCTCCTCCGTGGGCGCCTCCCGCGCCAGGTGGGCGCGGGCCCGCTGGAGCAGGCTGTTGACGGCGGGCACGGACGTGTCCAGGATGTCCGCGACCTCGACGGCGCTGAACCGCAGGACGTCGCGCAGGATCAGCACGGCCCTCTGCTTGGCCGGGAGGTACTGGAGCGCGGCGACCAGCGCCAGGCGCACGCTCTCGCGCACGGCGACGACCGCCCCCGGGTCGTCGACGCCCACCAGTGCGTCGGGCACCGGTTCGAGCCAGGGCACCTCCGGGCGTTCGGCGAGCTCTCCGTCGGGTGCGGAGGGCCCGCCGAGCCCGGTGGGCAGCGGACGCCTGCGGCGTCTGTCCAAGGCGGTGAGGCAGGCCGTGGTGGCGATCCGGTGGAGCCAGGTGCGCAGGCTGGAGCGGCCCTCGAACCGGTCGAAGCCCTTCCAGGCGCGCAGATAGGTCTCCTGGACGAGGTCCTCCGCGTCGTGCACCGATCCGAGCATGCGGTAGCAGTGCGCGTACAGCTCCCGCCGGTACGGGTCGGCGAGCCGGGCGAAGTCCTGGTCGGATGCGTGTTCCACCACGACTGTCACGTTACGCCTCCTGTATGACAGAACACACGTTGCCGAACGGGTCGGCGAACCACGCCACCGTCGGGGTGCCGCGGGCGATCCCCTTGGCGTCCTGGTCGAACTCGTCGTAGCGGAGCGTCTGCACGCCGCGCCGGGCGAGCTCGTCCACGGCCGCCTCGGCGTCGTCGACGACGAGGTTGAGGACGGTGAACACGGCGGGTGCGTGGTCGGGCTTGGGGTAGACGAGGATGGAGCGCCCCTCCCCCAGGTCGATGCTGAGCAGTCCCTCCTCCTCCATGCCCTCGACGGGCCGGACGTCGAGGCCGAGGGTGTCGGCGTAGAAGGCGCGCGCCCTCGCGGCGTCGGGGACGGCGAAGGACGCGAAGGCCCTCGTGGTGTCGAACATGGCGTTCTCCCTGTTGTCGGTGTTGTTACTGGTCACAGTGTTGTCGTTGGGGACGGTCGTGTCCTCGTCACGCGCCGCTCTCCATGGCGGCGCGGTCCTTCTCGCTGAGCTGGATGATCTGGACGAGGTTGCCGTCGGGGTCCTTGGCGGTGGCGAACAGGCTGCCGCCGCGGTCCTCCAGGGGCGCGAGCCACTCGGTCCCCGCCTCGTCCATGCGGGCGGCGACGGCGCGTGCGTCGCCCACGTCGAAGTTGAGGATCATCCGCGTGGGGTCGCCGGCGGTCGGCCCGACGTCGTCGCGGCGGTCGATGAGCAGGTGGAAGCCGCCGAAGCGCAGGACGCGGTAGTCGTCCATGGAGTCGTCGGCCTGGGGGTCCAGGACGGCGGCGTACCAGTCGTGCAGCCGGTCGGGGTCGGTGGTGGCCAGGAGCATGCTGTCGAGGTTGGGGCGGTTCACGGTGTCCTCCCTGGTCGGGTGCCGCTCCCCGGGTCGGGTGTGCGGCGGTTCGGCGCCCCGGGTCGTGCGGGGCCCTCACCCGTACCGACCCGGTCGGGGCTCAGGACTCATCGGCCGCCGCGGGAACCCTGCAGGTCACGCCGTCCGTCGGCGGCGCGGCGTCCTCGGGCGCTCCGGACGCGGCGGGGCCGTCGTGGCCCGCGGCGTCCTCCTCCCGTTCCGTGCCGTCCCCGGCGGACGGCGCGGAGCGGAGCAGGACGAGGGCGAGCGCGCCGAACACGACCATGGTCACGGCGCCGATGGCACCGGCCAGGTTGAGGCCGTCGGTGAAGGCCTCGCGTGCGGGGCCGAGCAGCTGCGCGGCCAGGTCCGCGGGCAGGTCCTCGGCGACGGCGACGGCCCCGGCGAGTGTGTCCCCGGCCCGGTCCGGGACGCCCTCGGGGACGGTGGTCCCGGTGCGGTAGACGGCGGCGGCGAGGCTGCCCAGGAGGGCCACGCCCATGGCGATGCCGAACTCGCCGCTGGTCTCGGACATGGACGCGGCGGCCCCGGCCCTCTCCTTGGGCGCCGAGCCGACGACGATGTCGGTGAGCAGCGCCGCCCCGGGGCCGAGGCCGACGGAGGCCAGGAGGAGACCGGTGACGACGACGGGGGTGCCCTGCTCGGCGGGGGCCAGGAAGAGCAGGACGAATCCTGCTGCGGTGACGAACATGCCGCCGCCGATGACGTTGGCGCGCCCGATCCGGGCGGCCAGGGGCGCGCCCGCCATGGTGGCCGCGATCATCGTCAGTGCCGGGGGGACCTGCCACAGCCCGGCCACCAGCGGGGAGTGGCCGGCGACCAGCTGGAGGTACTGGCTGAGCAGCAGGAACGTGCCGCCCATGGCGACGGCTCCGACCATCATCACGCCCAGGGAGGGGCCGAACGAGGGTTGGCGGAACAGCCGCAGGTCCAGCAGGGGCACCGGCAGGCGCAGCTGGCGCCGGACGAACACCATGCCCATCACCAGTCCGGCCGCGACGGCGGCGAGGGGGACCAGTGCGGGGCCACCGCCGGCCGCGGCCTTGAGGCCGTAGACGACGGGCAGGATCGCGGCCAGCGACAGGCCGACGCTGACCAGGTCGAGGCGGCCCGGCGCCGGGTCGCGGAACTCGGGCAGGAGCAGGGGCGCGCAGACCAGCAGCAGCACCATGACGGGTACGCCGAGCAGGAGCACCGACCCCCACCAGAACCACTGGAGGAACAGCCCGCCGACGACGGGGCCGATGGCGGTGCCGCCCATGAAGCAGCTCGTCCACACCGAGATGGCGACCGCGCGCTGTCCCGGGTGGGTGAACATGTTGCTGATCAGAGCGAGGGTGGAGGGCATGAGCGTGGCCCCGGCCACGCCCATGAGGGTGCGGGTGGCGATGAGGGCCTCGGCGGTGGGCGAGAACGCCGCGGCGGCGGACGCGAGCCCGAAGACGGCGGCCCCGATCATCAGCAGCCGCCTGCGGCCGATGCGGTCGCCGAGGGTCCCCATGGTGATGAGGAACCCGGCGATCATGAAGCCGTAGACGTCCATGATCCAGAGCAGCTGGGGACCGCTGGGCTCCAGGTCGGCCGCCAGGTGGGGCAGGGCGAGGTAGAGGACGCTCATGTCCAGGGAGAGCAGCAGGGTGGGCAGGGCCAGCACCGCCAGGCCGAGCCACGCCCGCCCGTCCGCGCGTGCGGGCTCCGCGCCGTTCCGTGTCGTGCCGTTCATCGCGACCTTTCCTCGTCCGTATTCGTTCATGTGTACGGACCAGGCGGCGGCCGGGAACTCATCGGTCGGGTCAAGAACAATGAACGCTTTTCGGGACGTTCATTGGCAGACATCCGCGAGCCGCGTTGATAACGTCGAGCGGCCGACCGGACACGGAGAGTGCCGCGCGTGTGCGCCGACGTGTCCCACGACAGTTGGGGGAGCACCCTATGCGAGCCGTGGTCTTCGAGAACTACGAGCAGTTCCCGTCACTCACCGACGTCCCCAAGCCCTCGCCGGGCCCGGGGGATGTCCTCCTCCGGGTCGCCGGGGCGGGCGCGTGCCACTCCGACGTGAGCGTCTACCGCCACTTCAAGGAGGGGCAGCCGGGTGCGCAGAAGCCCCCGTTCGTCCTGGGCCACGAGAACTCCGGGTGGGTCGAGGAGCTCGGCGAGGGAGTGAGCGACCGCGTGAAGGTCGGCGAGGCCTACCTGGCCTACGGGCCGATCGGCTGCGGCCACTGCCGCAAGTGCGCCAAGGGCCAGGACACCTACTGCGAGAACGTCGCGACCATGCCCTACATGGCGGTCGGGCTGGGCCGCGACGGGGGCATGGCCGAGTACGTGACCGTGCCCGCGCACCACCTCGTCCCGCTCGGCGACGCCGACCCGGTGGACGCCGCCCCGCTGTCCGACGCCGGGCTGACCCCGTACCACGCCATCAAGCAGGCACTGCCGCACCTGAACAGCGGTGGGCGCCACGCCCTGGTCATCGGCCTGGGCGGACTGGGTCAGATCGGCGTGCAGATCCTGCGGGCGCTGACCGGCGCCACCGTGATCGCGACCGACGTCAAGCCCGAGGCCCGCGCCCGGGCGGAGCAGAACGGGGCGATCACCGTGGGCGCGGGCGAGCGGCAGGTGGAGCAGATCCGCGAGATCACCGGCGGGCGGGGGGTGGACGCTGCCTTCGACTTCGTGGGCGTCACGCCGACCATCGCGACCGCGGCGGCGTCGCTGGCCCAGGGCGGGCGCCTGACGGTGGTGGGCATCGCGGGCGGCACCCACGAGTTCTCGTTCTTCACCACCCCCTACGAGTCCTACCTGACCAATAGCTACTGGGGCACGGTGGAGGACCTGTGGGAGGTCGTGGACATGTACCGGGCGGGGCAGATCCGCCCGGACGTCGAGCGGTTCGGCATGGAGGACGCCCTGGAGGCGTACCGGAAACTGGAGTCGGGGGAGGTCGCCGGACGGGCCGTCGTGGTCCCGAACGCGGGCTGACCCGCCGGGGTCCGGCAGGAGGGGGCGGGGCCGGGGGATCGTCCCGGCCCCCCCCCCTCCTGCCCGGCTGCACCCACCGGGCCCGCGCCCGTTGGTCCGGGGTTCCCGGCCGCGCCCCGTCGCACCCCGCCGGCCCGGTCCTGGAGCGGTCCCCCACTCCCTCGGTCCGTCCGCCCCGGCCCGATGACCCCGTCGTTGCTGCCCTCGGCCCCGGGTTCCGCGGAAGTGTGTGCGGTCCCGGTGACCGGGTCCGGGGCTCCTGCGCCCAGGTCGACGGGGGCGCAGACCAGGCGGTAGTCGCGGAGGATCCCGTCGTGGAGGACGCCCAGGTCGAGGCCTTCGGGAACCGTGAGGGGCGCGTGCGGGTCGCGGGCGCTGCGCAGATCCTCGGCCCCGGGCCCGAGCCGGTGCAGCGTGACGGCGCGGTCGAGTTCCTGTTCGACGTTGCCGTAGAGGCCGTGGGAGCGGATGCGGCACAGGTCCCCGGGTGACCAGCGGCCCGGGGCGAACCCCGCCTCGGCGAACTCCGGGCCCGCCAGGCCGGGGTCGGCCTCGGTGAGGGCGACGTAGGCGTTGATGCCGCTGGTGAACAGGGTGGCGATGCGTTGGGCGACGAAGACGTCGGAGTCGTTGCGCGCCCGGATGTGCGGCACGCCCCAGTGGTCGTAGACGACCTCGACGAGGCGGCCAGGCCCGGGACCCGGTGGGTGGATTCGTCGGGCACGGCGCCTCGCGTTCGGTCTGGGGTCGGTCGCTGTTCCGGGGCTCAGGCCGTTCTGCCGCCGTCCCGTTCCCGGGCGTGGTGCCGGGCGGCCTTCGCCCGGTTCCCGCAACCGGCCATGGAGCACCAGCGCCGGGTGCCGTTGCGGGAGGTGTCGTAGAAGTGCAGGACGCAGGCGTGGTTCGCGCAGCGGCGGATGCGGTCGGGGGCCGTGGAGAGCAGGTCGAGGTAGTCGGCCGCCGCCGACCAGGCCGGAGCCCAGGCGGGGTCCTCGAACCGGGTGGTGGAGCCTTCCCGCCCGCCGTCCAGGAACCGGTGGACGGCGCCGTGGCCGAGCACCCTGTTGAGGTCGGCTGCGGCGCCGGGGTCGTCGGGGCCGTCGACGAGGCGGGCGAGGGCGTCGCGGGCGAGGAGGAGGTTCCCGCGCGCGGCCTCGTCGGCGGTGAACCGGCCGGCCCGCCCGATCTCCTCGAACCACTGACGGAGGCCGTCCAGGGAGTCGAGCAGGTCGTGGTGGACGCCGCCCGAGACCCAGCGGGTGTTGAGCAGATCCATCGCGAGCGGTTCGCCCACGAGTGGGCGTGTGCGCCCCGGTTCCATCGTGCAGCCCTCCGTGTGGTCCGCCGGGCCCGTCCGGCTCCGCGCCGCCGTGCGGCAGTACTGGGGTCGGCCCCGTCCCGCCGCCGGGGCGGGCCGGGGCGCCGCAGCACCGCACCGGAGGCGTCCGGCCCGGCTCCGTCGTCGTTCCCGCTATGTGTATCACCAACCAGCACTAACCCTTGAAATCTATTTGAGTGGTTGCATGCCGAGCAACTAACCCTCTAATGTCACCTTTGGCGGTTACAACTCCGTGCCGCCGCCGACAGGAACGGGGTGCGCCATGGCGCCGACCATCAGCAGGACCGGCCACGTGGGCCTGAACGTCACCGACCTCCGCCGCTCCCTGGACTTCTACGGACGCGTCCTCGGCCTGGAACCCATGGGAGAGGGCACCGGGGAGGGGCGCGAGTTCGCCTTCCTCGGACACGAGGGCACGCTCGTGCTGACCCTGTGGCGGCAGAGCACCGAGGCGTTCCGCACGGACGCGGCCGGCCTGCACCACCTGTCCTTCCAGGTGGACACGGTGGAGGAGGTCCGCGAGGCCGAGGCCCGGCTGCGGGAGGCCGCCGTGGAGTTCGCCTACGACGGCGTCGTCCCGCACGGGGAGGGCGCGGCGTCCGGCGGCGTGTTCTTCCACGACCCGGACGGCATCCGGCTGGAGATCTACGCCCCCACCGGGGCCGAGGACGCAGCGGCACCCGTCGCGTCCGCCCCCACCTGCGGGTTCTTCTAGAACCGCACGGCACCCATCCCGCGCGGTGCCCCCGGACACGGGGGGCGCCGCCCCACACCTGGAGGACAAGGACATGACCTACCACCGGGGAGAGCGGGCGGTCCAGGCCAGGGCCGCCCTGTCCGACCGGGCCGGGGCCTCCGAGGGGGCCGTCGGCGACGCGATACCCGACGTCGCCGCCGAGTTCCTGGCCGCGCAGCCCCTGCTCGTGCTGGGCGCCGCCGACGGCCGCGGCGACCTGTGGTGCTCGGCGCTCACGGGGCCGCCCGGGTTCCTGCGGACCCGTGACCCGCGCACCCTCGACGTCGGCGCGACCCCGCACGACGGCGACCCGCTGGCCGGGGTCCTCGGACGGGGAGCCCCGCCCGCCCGGGTCGGGACCCTGGCGATCGAACCGGCCACGCGCCGGCGCATGCGGATCAACGGCACCTCGCACCCGCACGGCGGCGGGCTGCGGATCCTCACGGAGCAGGTGTACGCCAACTGCCCCAAGTACATCCAGAAGCGCGAGATCGCACCCGCCTCCGGGGACGGGGCCGGGGAGGTCACGCCGATACGGACGGAGCGGCTGTCCGGCGCACAGCAGGACCTGCTCTCGCGGGCGGACACCTTCTTCGTCGCGACCGCGAGCGGGACCGGCGACACCGACGCCAGCCACCGGGGCGGGGCGCCCGGATTCCTGCGGGTGCACTCCCCCACCCTGCTCAGCTGGCCCGACTACGCCGGAAACGCCATGTTCATGACGCTCGGGAACCTGGAGCTGAACCCGCGCGCCGGTCTGCTGGTCCCCGACTGGGCGACGGGCGGGCTGGTCCGGCTCACGGGGACCGCCCGCGTGCTGTGGGAGGAGGGGGCGGGGCGGCGGACGGTGGAGTTCGCCGTCGAGGGGGTGGCGGCCGCGCCGTCCGGCGGGCTCCTGTCCCCGGGCGCCCCGCAGTACTCCAGGTTCAACCCGCCGACCGGTCCGGCGGCGGTCACGGGAGGTGTCCGATGAGGGTCCGTGTCGACAGGGCGTCGTGTGAGAACCACGGACAGTGCGTGTTCGCCGCCCCCGGGGTCTTCTCCTTCGACGACGACGAGGAGCTCCTGTACGAGGAGGCGCCCGGCCCCGGACAGGGGGAGGCGGTGGCGCGGGCGGTGCGGAGCTGCCCGGTCCGGGCGATCACGGTCGAGGGAGGCCGGGGGTGAGGGGGCTCCAGGGGGCGTCCGGGGCGGTCGTCGTGGTGGGTGCGGGCCTGGCGGGTCTGCGCGCCGCGACGGCCCTGCGGGAACGGGGCTTCGGCGGCCGGATCACCCTGGTGGGCGAGGAGCCCCGCCTCCCCTACGACCGACCGGCCCTGTCCAAGGACCTCCTGACGGGGCGCCGGACGGAGGCGGAGAACGCGCTCCCCCTCCCCCCGGACCTGGACGCGCGGTGGCTCCTGGGAAGGACCGCCGTCGGACTCGACCGGACCGCTCGGCGGTTGGCGCTGGACGACGGGTCCGTCCTGGACTACGACGGACTGGTGATCGCCTCCGGCGCGTCGGCCGCCCCCTGGCCGGGACCCGGCTCGCCGCCCGCCGCGGGCACGCACCTGCTGCGGAGCCTCCAGGACGCGCGCGGCCTGCTGCTGGCGCTCGGGCACGGCGTCCCGCTGCTGGTGGTCGGCGGCGGGTTCCTCGGCGGGGAGGTCGCCACGGCCGCCCGCACACTCGGGGTCGCGGTGACGCAGGTGCACCGGGCGCCGCTGCCCCTCGCGCGGGCCGCGGGCCCCGTGGTCGGCGGGTTCGTGGCCGGCGCCCGCGCCCTGGCCGGTGTGGACGCACGGCCGGGGGCCGCGGTGGAGGGGTTCCTGGGCGGTCGGGTCATGGAGGGCGCCGTCCTGTCCGACGGAACCCGTGTCGCGGCCGGGGCCGCCGTCCTGGCCCTGGGGGCGCGGGCCGCCACGGCATGGCTGCGGGGCTCCGGGCTGCGGTCCGCTCCGGACGGTTCCCGGGCGGTGGTCTGCGACCACCGGCGGAGGCCGCTGGCGGACGACGGCGCCCCGGTGGACGGGATCGTGGCGGTGGGCGACGCCGCCGCCTCGCCGCACCCGTACTCGGGTGACGGAGTCCCCGCCCACCTGGCCCTGGGGCACTGGAGCGAGGCGGTCGACCACGCCGACACGGCCGCCGCGACCCTGCTCGGACAGGAGAGCGGGACGGAGACCGCGGTGCCCTCGTTCTGGTCCGACCAGTTCGGGCTGCGCCTGCGGTCGGTGGGGCTGCCCCGTCTGGCCGACCGGACCGAGGTCCACGACCACGACGCCGCCCGGGGGAGGCTGGAGGTCTCCTTCCACCGGGGCGATCGTCTGGTCGGCGCCCTCACCGCGAACCGGACGTCGCGGCTGGCCGCCTACCGGGACCGCCTCCGGGAGGACTGGTCCGGCCTCGACCGGGTCGACGCCCACCACCGGTAGGCGGGGTGGGGCGCCCGGGCCTCCGACCTCCTGGCCTGCCCGGACGTGGACCTCGCCCCCGCCGGCCGTGCCTGCCGCGCCCCGTGCCGGGGGCGGTGCTCCCCGGGGCGCGGGACCGGGCGGGGGCGGCACGCCGCAGCGGGCGCCGCGTCGGCGGGCCCGGTACCGCCCGACCGCCGCGAGGCCTGGGCGGCCCCCGGTTTCGCGGTGTGGGGGGTCTGCTGCCAGGATGCCGTCAGCACTGGTAGGAACCGTGAGGAGAGACATGGATCTGGGGATCGCGGGAAAGGTCGCTCTGGTCACCGCGGCCAGCTCCGGCCTGGGAAGAGCCATCGCCGTCGCGCTGGCGGCCGAGGGCGCGCACGTGGCCGTGACCGGCCGTGACAAGGAGCGCCTGGACGCCACCGTCGCGGCGTGCGCCGAACACGGCGTGTCCGCGCTGGCCGTGGAGTGGGACCTGGCCGACCACGCGGGCGCGGCCGGGGTCGTGGCCCGGGTGGCCTCCGAGCTCGGCCCGGTCGACATCCTGGTCAACAACACCGGCGGCCCGCCGCCCACCTCCGCCCTGGGCCAGGACGCCGAGGTGTGGGAGGGCATGTACGGGTCGATGGTCCTGCCCGTCATCCGGCTCACCGACGCCGTGATCGGCGGGATGCGCGAACGCGGCTGGGGCCGGATCATCACCAGCACGTCCTCCGGGCCGATCACGCCGATCCCGAACCTGGGGATCTCCAACACGCTGCGGGCCTCGCTGCACGCCTGGTCCAAGACGGTGTCCAACGAGGTGGCGTCGGACGGGGTGACCGTCAACGTCATCGTCCCGGGCCGCATCACGACGCCGCGCACGGACTCGCTGGACAGCGGCCGCGCCGAGCGCGAGGGCCGCCCGTTCGAGGAGGTGCGGCGCGAGTCGAGCGCCCAGATCCCCGCCGGGCGCTACGGCACCCCGGAGGAGTACGGGGCGGTGGCGGCGTTCCTGGCGAGCCGCCAGGCCGCCTACGTCACGGGTTCGACGGTCCGGGTGGACGGCGGGCAGATCCCGTCGGTGTGATCCCGGGCGGCGGGCGGGGCCCCGCCCCCGCCGCGGAGCCCGGGGCCGTGCCGCGCCCCCACGCGCGCGGCACGGCCCCGGGTGCGAATCGGTCTCCCGGGCTGCCCGGAAACGTTATCTGTGTGACCCGAGAGGCTCTGACCCTGATGATCTTGTACTTGTAGACGGTTTTGACCGCCCAGACTCGCTATAAGTACAAGATCACGGCGGAGGGGCTTCGGTCAGTTCCGGGGAAGGGGCCACTGACATCGGCACGGTTCCCGCACCACCGATCCCAGGCCACGGAGGAGGACCCCATGGACCACGAGAGCGGACGCTCCGCAGGCACACCGCCGAAGGCCGAGGCCCCGCGCCCGCGTGCGCGCGCCTCCTCGCACGGGGCGCCCGGTCCGGGCAGGGCTGAGCTGGAGGCGGCCCGGGACAGGGTGGTCCCGGACCTGCTGGGAGAGGACCTGGGGGTGCTCTTCTGCGGCATCAACCCCGGTCTGGCCTCGGGGGCCGCCGGGCACCACTTCGCCAAGCCGGGCACGCGTTTCTGGCCCTCCCTGCACGGGTCCGGCTTCACCCCTCGGCAGCTCAGGCCGGACGAGGAGGACGCACTCCTGGCCCTGGGCCTGGGAATCACCAACGTCGTCGAACGGACCACGGCCCGGGCCGACGAACTGAGCCGTGAGGAGATCGTGGAGGGCGGGCGGAGGTTGCGGGCCAAGGTCCAGCGCTGGCGCCCCCGGTGGCTGGCGGTCCTGGGCGTGACCGCCTACCGGGAGGCCTTCGGTGACCGCCGTGCGGCGGTGGGGCCCCAGGACGCGCGGATCGGCGACACCCGGGTGTGGCTGCTGCCGAATCCCAGCGGCCGGAACGCGCACTGGCAGCTGGGACCGCTCATCGAGGAGTTCGCGCGTCTGCGGCGTGCCGCAGGGCTCCCGGACCGGTCCTCCGGCCCGGCCTGACGGGCGCCCCGCAGGGCGCCCCTCCGGGCTTCCCCGCCGGGGCACGCTAGGACCCCCCGCCGCTCCCGTGCCGCTTCGGCGGCAGGGGGACGAAGGCGCTGGTGCGCTCGGCGTACTCGGACCAGCCGGGCCGCCCCGCCATGTGCTCGTCCAGCAGCCGCTGACCGGAGCCCCGGGTGAGCAGGTAGGTCATCACCAGCGGCGCGGGCAGGGTGAGCAGCACCCACCACGAGCCGCCCAGGGCGACCAGGAACAGCCCCCACCACACACAGGCGTCACCGAAGTAGTTCGGGTGGCGGGTCCACGCCCACAGCCCCCGGTCCATGATCAGGCCCCTGTTGGCCGGATCGCGCTTGAACCGGGCCAGCTGGGCGTCGCCGACCGCCTCGAACGCGAACCCCGTCAGCCACAGGAGTACGCCGAGCACGGCCGCCCAGCCGAGCGGGGCCGTGGTGTGCGCGGCCGTCTGGACCGGCAGGGAGATCAGCAGGACCAGGGCGCCCTGGAGCAGGTAGACGATCCGCAGGGCGTAGAGGTTCGGGTTCCCGGGGGCTCCGGCGAGGAGGCGTTCGTAGCGCGGGTCCTCGCCCCCGCCCCGGCCGCGCAGCCCGATGTGGACCGCCAGGCGCACGCCCCACACCGCGGTGAGCCCGAACAGGAGCCAGGCGCGGGCCGGGTCTCCGGTGGCCGTCAGTGCGCTGACCGCCGCGACCACGGCGAACCCCGCCCCCCAGGCCGCGTCCACGACGCTGTGCCGTCCCGCGCGCAGCCCGACCGCGAAGGTCGCGAGCATGAGGACGGCCACGGCCGCGGCGGACACGGCCAGGGTGGTGAGGAGTGCGGCGGTGTTCACCGGGCGCCTCCGGCGGGGGCCCGGTGCGCGGCACGGTCGCCGGGGCGGTCGGGCCGCACGGCCACGATCTGGTCCACGCCCATGCTCCCGTCCTCGAAGGCCAGCGCTCCCCCGGCCAGGTAGAGGCGCCACACGCGCGCGGACTCCGCGCCGACGAGTCCGACCAGCTCGTCGAACCGGCGCTCCAGCTCGTCCGACCAGGCGCGGGCCGTGCGCACGTAGTGCTCGCGCATGGCCCGCACACTCCGCACCTCCAGTCCGGCGTCCTCCAGCAGGCCGACCGTCTCCCCGACCGGACGCATGTGCATGTCGGGCGCGATGTAGCGCTCGATGAAGGGCCCTCCGCCCGGCCGCGCACCGCGCCGGGACATCTGCTGGACGAGCAGGCGTCCGCCGGGCCGCAGCCGCGTGCGCAGGGCGCGGGCGAAGGGCGCGTACCCGTCGCGCCCCACGTGCTCGCCCATCTCGATGGCCGCGACGGCGTCGAAACCGGCGTCGACGACCTCCCGGTAGTGCTGGAGCCGGACCTCGACCAGGTCCTCCAGGCCCTCCTCGCGGGCGCGGTCGGTGACGTGGTCGCGCTGTCGGGCGGACAGGGTGACGGCGGTGACCGCGACCCCGTGGTGTCGCGCGGCGTGGAGGGCGAGGGACCCCCAGCCGCAGCCGACGTCGAGGAGGCGGTCGCCCGTGGACAGGCCGAGTTCGGAGCACACGAGTTCGAGCTTGTCTCGTTGGGCGTCGGCGAGGGTGTAGCCGGGGTCGTCGCTGGTCCAGTAGGCGCACGAGTAGGCCATGGACTCGTCCAGGAGGAGTTCGTACAGGTCGTTCCCGGCGTCGTAGTGGTGGGCGATGGCGGCCGCGTCGCGTTCGCGCGAGTGGAGGCGCCCCCTCATGCGCGCCTCGGCGGTCGGCGGGGGCGGCGGCGGGCCGACCACGCCCAGGGTGACGAGCACGCGGGCGGCCCGGGCGGCCTCCACGGGGCCGGGCAGGGAGGTGCCGTTCTCGGCGACGCTCGCCCACACGCGGCGCAGCCCGTCGGTGAGGTCGCCGTCGACGTCGAGCGAACCGGTGACGTAGGCGCGCGCGAGCCCCAGTTCGCCGGGGCGGGCCAGGATGTGGCGCACGGCGTCGCGGTCCCGCAGGACCACGCGGGGCGCGTCGGCGGGGCCGGCCTCGCTGCCGTCCCAGGCGCGCAGCCGGACCGGCATGATCCCGTTGAACAGGCCCGCGACGAGGGGCGCCAGGAAGTGGGCGGCCCCGCGCGGGACGGCGGAGAGGGTCGGGTCGGGGCCGGCGGCCTCCTTCGGCGCGGCCGGGGGTTCGGCGGCGCGACCGGCGGTCGTCGCGGGGGTCCCGGTCGTGGTGGTGGGCTGGGTGGTCACCGTGCACGCTCCATGATGATCTGCTCGACGTCGATGATCCCGGACCGGAATCCGGCCTCGCAGTAGGCGAGGTAGAAGAACCACATGCGGCGGAAGGTGTCGTCGAAGCCGAGTTCGCGCACCCGGTCCGCTGATTCGGAGAAGGCCTCCCGCCACAGGCGAAGGGTGTCGGCGTAGTCGTGGCCGAAGGACAGCCGGTCGACGACGGCCAGGGAGGTGCGGGCGCGCAGCTGCTCCTCTACGGCCGTGACCGAGGGGATGAGTCCGCCGGGGAAGACGTACTTGTGCATCCAGGTGTAGGAGCCGCGCGAGGCCCGCATCAGGCCGTGCTCCATGGTGATGCTCTGGAGGGCCACCCGGCCCCCTGGCCGGACCAGCCGGTCCAGGGCCGCGAAGTAGACGGGCCAGTAGCGTTCGCCGACGGCCTCGACCATCTCCACGCTCACGACGGCGTCGTAGCTGCCCTCGACGTCGCGGTAGTCGCGCAGTGCGACCTCGACCCGGTCGGCGACCCCGGCGTCGGCGACCCGTTCGCGGGCCAGGTCGCGCTGTTCGGCGGAGAGGGTGACGGTGGTGACCCTGGCGCCCCTGCGGGCGGCGCGGATCGCGAGTTCGCCCCAGCCCGTGCCGATCTCCAGCAGGCGGGCGCCCTCGGAGACCCCCGCGCCGTCCAGCAGGCGGTCGATCTTGCGCTCCTGGGCGCGGGCGAGGGTGGGCATGTCGCGGGGCTCGCCGTCGGCGAACAGGCCGGACGAGTAGGTCATAGTCCGGTCCAGGAACACCGAGAACAGCTCGTTGGACAGGTCGTAGTGGTGGCTGATGTGGCGGCGCGCTCCCGCGCGGGTGTTGCGGTCCGAGGGAGGGCGCCGCGGGAGGGTGATGTGGCGCAGGGGCTGGAGGGGGCGCGGTACGAGGTTCTCGTAGTCCTGCGCCAGGCGGGTGAGCAGGGCGACGGGGTCGGGCGAGTCCCACTCGCCCGCCATGTAGGACTCACCGAAGCCGATGAGGCCGTCGGCGGCCAGGCGCCGGTGGAAGGCGTCGGGGTCGCGCAGCCACAGGACCGGGGCGTCGTCGGCCGCGGCGGGGGTTCTGCCGGGCTCGGGTGCCTCGGGGCCGGTGTGCACCCGCACGCCCGCGTGTGCGGCGGCGTACCCGGTGACGGCGCGGGCGGCGAGGGCGCGCAGGGGCCCGCCGGGAACCCTGGCCACGTCGGGCCATCTGCGGGCGTCCAGGGCCTCCGGTGTGTGGGGACTGGTCGTGGTCATGACCGTGTTGCCTTCCGTTCCGTTGTGCGGGGCGGCGGCCCGTCGGGGCGGGGTACGAGGGGCAGGCCGCGCAGGTGGAGTCCGATGCCCTGGATGCGGATGCGCAGAGCGCCGACCAGGGGTGTGAGGGGGTGGCGCAGCGCCCTGAGGAGCAGGGACGCCGCGGTGGCGGGGCGCCGCACGCCGTGCACGGAGGCCGTGAAGGGGGGTCGGCCCTCGCGGTGCAGGGCGATGGTGAGGGCGAGGCGGTCGCCGGGTTCGGGGAGGCTGACCCGGTAGTGCCCGTCGACGTCGTTGAACGGCGACACGAACAGCGCCTTGTCGGTCCGCGCCCGGCCGCGCCCGTCCACCTCCATCAGGTAGCGGTGGCGCCGACCGTAGGTGTTGTGGACCTCGGCGACGACACGGCTGAGACCGCCGTCGCGGTGGTGGCACCAGTAGACGGTCAGGGGGTTGAACACGTGGCCGAGGACGCGGGCGTGGGCGAGCATGAGCACCCGGCCGCCCTCCAGGTCGACCCCGTGGTCGGCGAGGTAGGCGTCGATGTCGGCGCGGAGCGAGCGCGCGGGGGCGCCGTCGGCCGGGCCGTGGTCGGCGGCGCGGAACCCGGCGAGGAGGCGCAGGGGCAGCGGCGGGCGCGGCAGGTCGTCCAGGTCGACCAGCCAGTAGTAGGTGCGGTAGGCGAAGGCGTTGCGCACGGGTTCGGCGCGCACGTGGCGCACGGTCGCCTCGTACAGTGCGGGTGCGGCGGCGGGTCTCACCAGAGGCTCCCCAGGGAGGCGGCGGCCCGGACGCCCGACGCGCACCCGTCCTCGTGGAACCCCCAGCCGTGGTGGGCCCCGGCGAACGCGACCACGCCGTCGTCGAGTTCGGGCAGCCGCCGCTGCGCGGCGAGGGACGCGGGCGTGTAGACGGGGTGGGTGTAGTCCATGGCGGCCACGACCCGCCCGGGGTCGACCCGGTCGTCCCCGTTGAGGGTGACCACGTACTGGTCGGCGGCGTCCAGGTTCTGGAGCCGGTTCATGTGGTAGCTGACGCGGACGGGGTCCCGGTCGGGCTCGCAGGACGCCAGCCGGTGGTTCCAGCTGGCCCAGGTGGTCCGGTCGCGGGGGAGGACGGAGGCGTCGGTGTGCAGCAGGGTCCGGTTGCGGGAGTAGCCGAAGGCCCCCAGGACCTCGCGCTCGGTGTCGGTGGGGGCGTCGAGCAGGGCGAGGGCCTGGTCGGCGTGGGTGGCGACGACCGCCGCGTCGAAGTCGAGGGTGTCGGTGGGGGTGCGCACGCGCACGCCCTTCGCGGTGCGGGCCAGGGAGCGGACCGGGCTGCCGGTGCGCACCGCGTGGAGGTTCTTGGCGACGCGCTCGACGTAGGAGCGGGAGCCGCCCTCGACGGTGCGCCAGCGGGGTGAGCCCCACACGCCGAGCATGCCGTGGTTGGCGAGGAAGGCGAACAGGTAGCGCGCGGGGTAGTCGGTGGCGGTGCCCGGCGGGCACGACCAGACCGCCGACACCAGCGGCAGGAGGAAGTGCGCCGTCATGTAGGGGCTGAACCGGTGCTCGCGGACGAACTCGCCGAGCGTGGGTTCGTCGGCTGCGGCCCGCGCACGGCGCGGGGCCGCGCCGGGCTCGGCCGCCCCGGCGGGTCCCGGGGCCTGCTGCCCGGTGGCGGCACCGTCCTCGCCCGAGGCGAGGAGCCGGCGGGCGGCACGGTGGAACCGGGGGATCTCGGCGAGCATCCTGAGGTAGGCGGGGCTGCGCCTGGAGCGGTTGGGCAGCATGGCGCGCATCCCGCGCGCGCCCGCGTACTCCAGACCGCAGCCGTCGCAGCTGACCGACATGCTCATCTCGGTGGGGCGGGTGCGGACGCCGAGCTCGTCGAACAGGCGCAGCAGGTGGGGGTAGGTCTGACGGTTGTGCACGATGAATCCGCTGTCGACCCACAGCTCACCGTCGCCCCCGTCGGCGATCCGGTGGGTGTGGGCGTGCCCTCCGAGGCGGTCGTCGGCCTCCAGGAGGGTGACGTCGTCATCCCTGTGCAGGATGTGCGCCGCCGTCAGCCCCGCGACCCCGGACCCGATGACCGCGACTCTGCGCCGCCGAAGGGTGTACTGCCCTGTGCCCATGCGTCCTCACTCACGTGTGCGATGTGGTGTGGGTTATTCGGGGCAGGTGGGGCGGCGGATTGGTCGATTTGATCACGAAGGGGTAACGAACCCGCGCCGGCGGTGCGGCACGCCCGGAGGCGCCGCACCCGCGGCCCCCTCCACGGCCGCCGCGACCGCCCTCACCACCGTCCCCGCGTCCGGTATGGCGGATGCCACGACGCGCGCACGCTTATGGACATCTCACCCCGCGCCCACCACCCTGGGGCCATGAGGCTACTGAGGCGTCTACAGGCAACGGACAAGAAGGCCTACGACCGGGTGACCGGGTTGGGCCTGCCCTTCCTGGACCCGTACACGCCCAAGTTCGTACAGGCCACCGACAACATGGCCCCCTGGTTCGTCATCTCCGCGACCCTCGCGGTGAGCGGCGGCCCGCGCCTGCGGCGCACGGCGCTGCGCGCGATCGTCGCCGCCGGAACCGCCAACGGGATCTCCGCGGTCGTCAAGCAGATCACCCGTCGGAACCGGCCGGACAACTCCGCGGTACCGAAGGCGCGCGCTCCCTACAAGGACTACGGCAGCTCGTCGTTCCCGTCCGGCCACACCGCTGCCGCGGTCGCGTTCGCCGGCGGGATCATGGCGGACGCGCCCCGCCCGCTGGCGGCGCTGGCCGCCCTCCTCGCGAGCGGGGTGGCCGGCTCCCGGGTGCACAGCGGCGTCCACTACCCGGGGGACGTCCTCGGCGGGATGGCGATCGGCGCGGGCGCCGCACTGCTCGCCCGCACCATGCTCCCGCCCCGCCCCGAACTGGTCTTCGGCGCCCACGCGGTGCCCGACGGCATCGCGGACGTGGACTCCGAGGGCGCCGGGCTGACCGTGGTGGTCAACCCGCGCTCGGCCTCGGGCGCGGTACCGGGCCTGAGCAACGCCGACGTCACCAGCCGGGTCGCGCGGGCCCTGCCCAAGGCCCGGATCATCCCGATGTCGGCGGAGGACGACGTCCCCACCGTCCTCGACGAGGCCGCGCAGACAGCGGACGTCCTGGCGATCGCGGGGGGCGACGGCACGGTCAACGCCGCGGCGAAGGCCGCCCTCGACCACGACCGCCCTCTGCTGGTGCTCCCGGCGGGCACCCTCAACAACTTCGCCCGCACCCTGGGGCTGACGTCGGTCGACACCGCGCTGCGGGCGTTCTCCGACGGTCGGCTGGCCCGGGTGGACGTGGGCGAGGTGGACGGGCGGATCTTCCTCAACACCTCGTCGTTCGGCTCCTACCCGCGCATGGTGGAGCGGCGGGACGAGTGGGCGGGCCGGATCGGCAAGTGGCCCGCGTTCGCGCTGGCCCTGTGGCAGGACCTGTGGGAGGTGAGCCCGACCCCGGCGCTGGTGGACGGCCGCCCGACCCGGGTGTGGTGGGCGTTCGTGGGCAACGGGCGCTACCGGACGCACGCACGTGTTCCGGCGCTGCGCGAGCGGCTGGACGACGGCTGCCTGGACGTACGGGTGCTCAGCGCGCGGGAGCCGTTCCCCCGTCTTCGCGCCCTCATGGACGTGCTCCTCGGGGAGATCACGCAGCGTGACGGTTACGTGGAGCGGTTGACCACCGAGCTCACGCTGTCGATCCCGTCCGAGCCGCGGCTGCTCGCCGTGGACGGCGAGGTGCTGGAGGGGTCGGAGACGGTCAGGTTCACCAAGCGGCCGGGAGCGCTGCGGGTGTTCGTGCCCGCCGTGGGCCCCGGCGTCTGACCGGGCGCCGCCCCGACGTCGGCGCGGTCAGCCGCGGTGGTGGCCGCAGCAGGCCGCGCCGGCGGACTCGCAGTCCAGGAGCAGGCTCAGACCGGCTCCCAGGAGCCACGCGTCCTTGGCCATGGGGATCCCGTCCTGGGTGGGGCGCAGGCTCTTGGGCCGCCGCAGCCCCGGGGTGCGCAGGTACAGGCCGAGGAGGGACGCTCCGAACGCGGTGAGCCCGGCGCCCGCGAGGCGGCTGGGCACGACCGGGACGAGCAGGGCGGCGCCCAGGGCGATCTCCCCGGCGGACAGCAGACGCACGAACGTGTCGGGGTCCAGCTTCTTCAGGAAGGGGTAGGTCGCGGCAGCCATGCCGTGCATGCCCTCGGCCGCCTCCCCCTCGACACCGCGCTTGTCCAGCCCGGAGTTGAGGATGAACGCCCCCGTGGCAATGCGGAGGGGCAGGTCGCGCGTCTTGAAGGGCAGCTGCATGGTGTCTCCGTACCTGGTCGGATTATGACCCTGAGTCACGAAAATGCTACCCATGAGCGGACGAAGCGGGGGGACGACCCGCCGGACCCCGGCGCACCCGGAAGACGGGGCGCCGGGGGCGGGCGGTGCCCCGGGGTGCGGGCGCCGGAGCATCGGTGGCCGACCGCTGTCCGCGCGGCGGCCCCGGGCGGACGCGGACGCGCCGGGAGCGAGCGGGAGGCGGACGCGCCGGGAGCCCGCGATCACGCAACGCCGGTTCAGCCCTCCTGCCCGGGCCCCCGGGTGAGGCGGTCCACGACGTCACGCAGCCCCTGCCAGGCCTGCTCGGTGTCCGGGGTCGCCCGGTGCGGCTCGCAGAACCAGTCGACGAACTCCACGAGGTCGACCAGGTCCCAGCGCAGGCGGTAGAAGTGCAGCGCCGCCTCGTCCGGCTCGTGTCCGCTGGCCCGCGTGTAGTGGGCGAGTTCGTCGGGGTCGTCGGTCACGAGCCACAGGTCGCGCTCGGGGAGGGCGACGCCCACCGTGTCCCAGTCGACCAGCAGGGGACCGCCTCCCCGCCACAGCAGGTTGCCGGGGTGGGGTTCGCCGTGGGTGACCACTCCCCGGGCGCTCCCGAGCCGGGCGGCTCCGCGGTCGAACTCGTCCAGGCGCCCGCGCAGGGCCCCTTCCGCCTCCGCGAGCAGGTCACGGGCGGATTCCGCGAAGGGTCCGCCGCCTTCGAACCCGTGCCCCGCGAGTGCCCCGTCCAGCCGTGTGCGGCCGACGAGCCGGGGCGGCGCGGGAGGGATGGTCCTCGTGGGCAGGCGCCGGTGCAGGTGGGCGAGGATGTCCAGGACTTGGAGGCGCCGCTCCCGGGTGAGCTCCTGACCGAAGTCGTTGCTGACGCCCTCCACGAGTGGGAAGACGCTGAGCGCGTAGCGGTCGCCGAGCGGCACGACGGTGGAACCGCCGGAGGTGCGCAGCGGGGCGACGACGAAGTCCAGCCCCCAGGAGTCGTGCAGGTGGGCGGCGGTGTCCATGGCGGCGTGCAGACGGGCGCGCACGACGGCGGGCTCGGAGCCCAGGAACAGCTTGCGTTCGAGATCCGCCACGGTGAGGAACCACCGGCGCCCCGACGTGTCCGCGGCGCTCCAGTGGTGGTCACCGAAGCCGAGGGGGACGTGTTCGAGCGCGGCGGTGCGGATGCCCCACTCGGTCAGAGCGTCGCCCAGGAGGTTTTCGAGGTCTGTCGGCCGTTCCCGCATGCGGCGAAAGTACCAGGCACCGGGTCCCGGGCGCCCGGGGTTTTCCCGGGTCGGACCGACTTTCGGAAGCGCCCCGGGGGCGGGCGCGCCGCGCCGTCCGGCGGGGCGGTCCGGGACGTCCCGGGGCCACGGACACCGGACACCGGGGCGGGCCTCACACGATGACCAGCCGGGAGACGCGGTCCCGGAGCTCCCACAGGTGGCCGGGTCCGACTCCGCTGTCGGTGACCAGGCAGTCGACGTCGGCGAGGTCCGCGAACCTCGCGAAGCACGCCCGCCCCACCCGGACGTGGTCGGCCAGGACGACGGTGCGGCGGGAGGCCGCGATCATCATCCGCTTGGCCGACGCCTCCTGGGGGTCCCGGGCGTAGAGCCCCTGGCCCGGCGAGACCCCGTCCGCCGAGACGAAGGCGATGTCCGCGCGCACCTCCCGGAGGGCCTGCCCCCACAGGTCGACGGGCCCGGACGTCGCCCCCGCCCCGGGCACGCACCGGCCCCCCATGAGGAGCAGCGTGATGTCGGAGCGGTGCGAGAGCGCCGCGGCCGTGCGGACCGCGTTGGTGACGACGGTGTAGTCCCTGCCGGCGGGGAGCGCGCGGGCGATGCCGAGCGTGAGGGGGCAGCCCTCCAGGAGGATCACCCCTGCCGGGGGGAGCTCGTCCAGCGCGGCCGCGACGATGCGCTCGCCCGGGGTCATGCCCGGACCGGTGTCGGGGATCCTCGGGCTCGGGAACGTGAGTGCGGAGCTGTCGGCGCGATCCACCTGATGGGACCTCACAATGCTGGACTCGGCGGGCACCGGCGTGCCCGGCCGGGGAACGAGCGGGACGGAACAGACGGCACGGAGCCGGAGTGTCGGGAGCGGGGCGGGTCCGCGCGGCACCCGCCCCTCACGAATACGCGCCCACGGATTTCCCCTCCGGAAAAGGCGGACGACGGACGTTCCCACTGTTCACACGGGAAGAACAGGACCACACGATACACAGCGCGGATATCGGAAACCACACCCCTGCCGGGACATCATGCGAAACCGTGACCGGGGTCTCGTCCCCGGCGCCCGGGTTCCATCGAAACACCCTGGCCTCCCCCTACGGGACAAGCGATGACGCCACCCTCCGAGCCCGGTCGGACACGCTCAGGAATTCACGGGGAAGGAACACCGCGAAAAGGTGATGCGGTCGAAACCGACTCGTCATCCGGGGAGAACCACACCCGTCCCGAAGCGAACCCGCAGCCGAAGGTGGACCGAATTCCCGGTGAATAGGTCCCCCGACGGCCGAATGCCCCGGAGACCGCCCCCTGTTTCGACGCGGCACGCGAGCCGCCGCGGAGCATGTTCGGGACCGGCGCCTCTCCGGGGAGCCCTGAGACCGGCCCGACCACCGGCACCGGACGCGCCGGGAGGGAACACCCGGGGGCAGGGCTCGGCGGACCTCGTCCGGGGCCTCATCGGAACGCGGCCGGCCCGGTGCGGGGCCGGAGCAGCCGTCGGCGGCCCCCGGTCGGCGAGGGCCGCCGGAGTCGGTGCGACCTCCTCGGCCCAGGTCGGACCGACCCTCCTCGGCGGCCCCAGGCCGGGCAGGACGCGGCCGGAGCCGCGCACACTGCTCGTGCAGTGGAGTCGGCTCCGGCCGTCCGCGCCGCGACACCTGAGAACGCGGTGTCAGGAGTTCTCGCGGGGGCGCCAACTCCTTCCGCGTCCCGCCTTCTTGGGCTTGCGCAGCAGGGGCCGGGACGACTGTGCCTCGTCCGTCTCGCCGCCCTCGGCGTCCGTCACCGGGGTCTCGGCGACGGCTCCGGCGTGGGCGGTGGCGTTCCTGCGTTCCGCCCTCCCCCGCCTCTCCGGGCGCTCCGCCGTGCTGGTGGCGGCGTCGGCGCGGGCGGCCCCGGACTTCGCCGCGCGCTGAGCGCGGGCGAGCGCCCGCTCGGGGCGTGCGGACTGCTCCAGGCCGGCGGGCTGCTCGGGCCGCCCGACCGGGGCGGCCGGAGCGGGCGCGGTCTCGTCCGGCTTCGGGAGGCGGGACCGTACGGCGCGTTTGGCCGCCTTGCGGAGGGGTGCGGGTTCTTCCTCGGGGGTCGGCTCCGGCTGGGGAGGCGCCGCGCGCTTCTTCTGGACGGGGCGCTCGGCGCGGGCCGGGGAGGAGACCACCGACGGAACCGTACCGGTGCTCCGACGCCCGGGGGCGGGCTTCTCCGAGGGGGTGAACTGCGCGGGCACGCCCCCCTGGGGTGCGGAGGGCTCGGGTGCGGAGGGCTCGGGTGCGGCGGGCTCGGGCACGGTCCCCTCGGCCGCGCGCTCCTGGGACGCGCTCCCCGCGGACGGGGACAGCTCGGAGGCGTACTGCTCCGCGGTGGGCCGTCCGGGTTTGTCCGCCACGGGGACGGACTCCTCCGGGGTGGCCCGCTCGGGCGCACGCCGCACGGACACCGGTTCCTCGGGGGCGGCCTCCTCCGCAGCAGGTTCGGAGGTGACGGGCCGCGCGGACGCGGACGGTTCCGTCACGGCCTCCCCGGACACCCGTTCCCCGGCAACGACCTGCGCGGACGCGGACAACTCGGGCGTGGCCCCCTCGACGGGGGGCGGCTCGGCGGCGGAGCGTTCCGCCCCGGCGGCCGGGGACGCGACGTCCGTCCCCGCGGTGTCCGCGCGCTCGGACGCGGACGGCTCGGACGCGGCACTCCGGGATTCCGGTTCCTCGGCCACCGGCAGCACGGCGGCGGACGGCTCGGCGACCGCCTCCCCGGAAACGGGCAGCTCGGGCGAGGACGGCCGCGTCGCGGTCTCCTCGACGGAGGACGGCTCGGCGACGTCCGACCGGGTGTCCGGCTGCACGGTGCCCGCCGACACGGCCCCGGGCCGCTCCACGTCGGTCAGCTCGGACTCGGACCACGCGGCGGCGGTCCGCTCCGAGGCGGACGGCACGGCTTCGGCCTGCTCGGCGTCGGACCACGCAGCGGCGACCTGCTCGGACTCGGTCGGCTCCACGTCGGCCTGCTCGGCGTCGGACCGCGCGGAGTCGGCCTTCCTGGCCGCGCGCTCGTCGGTCTCCCAGAAGTCGGTGTTCCAGACATCGACGTCCCAGAAGCCCTCCTCCGAGGTGTCGGCCTCCCTGGCCCTCCTGGCCTTCGCGGCCTTCTCGGCCCTGCGGTCCCTCTTCTTGCCCACGGCCGTATCGGCCTGCCCCGTCGACTCGACCGCTTCGATCGTCTCGGTCGACTCGACCGCTTCGGCCACCTCGGTCGACTCGACCGTCGCGGCCACCTCGGCCACCTCGGCCGTCTCGGCCGGCTCGGACGCAGCCTGCTCCCCCAGAGCACCGAGGAACGGCTCAGCGAAGGCACCGGCCTCCTCCGCGGTGTCCTCCACCGTGGCCGCCGGCGTGACCTCCGGGCTCGCCACCCGGTCGTCGGCCTCCTCCGCTGCGGGCGAGGAGTGGCGGTAGGCGCGCACCGCGTCCATGACCTCTTCGGCGGTCGCACCGGGCCAGGAGCAGTGGAAGACCGGGTTGAGCGGAGGACTGGTCTCGGTGATGAGGCCGTCCTCCTCGATGACGCAGCTGCCGCCGAGCGGCCAGCGGCCCAGGATCACGGCCGTGATGCCCTGGTGCTGCCCGTGCAGCAGCAGGCCCGACAGCGCGGTCTCGTGCTCGGCGCCGGGCGCGGTCACCAGGGCCAGGGGGGTGTGCGGTCGCGGCTCCCGCGCCTCGGCGATCTGGTGCAGCTCGTGCTGGAGGACGGTCAGGGCCTCCTCCATGGTGCCGACCATCTGCACGGGCTCGCAGGGGTGCGCGCGCAGCAGGTCGCGACCCCGGTCGCCCACCAGACGGGCGGCGTCGGCCTCGGTGAGCAGCACGCGCACGGAGTCGTGGTCAAGGCGGTCGAGCGCGTTGACGATGAGGCGCCGGGCGGCCCCGGCGGCGCCCGGACCGGTGATCCCGAGGCCGGGCACGTGGTCGAGTTCCACCGTCACGCGCTCGTCGATGTCCTCCCCGGGGGTGGGCCGGGGAGGCGGGGCGGTCAGGGCCAGGCGGCGGGGCGCCCTCGACAGGCGGGGCAGGCTCAGGCTCACGCGGGGCATGCGGACGCCGCGTTTGCCCAGCAGGTATCCCCCGGCCAGGCCCGCGAACGCCACGGCTCCGGTGACGGCGCCGTCGGGGATCTCCACGACCAGCACGTTCTCGCCGTTCTCGGCGGCGGCCTCGGCAGCGGCGGCGGCTGCCGCCTCCACCGGGTCGGCCTCCTCGGCGTCGGCGGCGGAGTCCCCGGCCCCTGCGGCGGCACCGGACTCCTCGGCCTCGGCCTCGGCGGCCATCACACGGGACTGGAGGGGGGTCGGCTGCGGGACGACGGTGTAGGCGACCTCGGCCCTGCGCTGGGCGGCGGCGCCGCCCTCGCGGGGCTGCTCGGAGCCGACGCCGTCCACCGTCATCTCCGGGGCCTCCTCGCCCAGGACCTCGTCGAGGTGGTCGGCGACCGCCTGGGCCCGGCGCTCGGACAGCTCCTGGTTCCCCTGGACGGTTCCGCTGGGGTCGGTGTGCCCTGTGATGCGCACGGGCGTCTCGGTGTCGCCGTAGGAGTCGATCATGTCCACGACGGGTGCGAGGTCGTCGCGCATCTCCTCGGTGAGCTCGGCCGAGCCGACACCGAAGCCGGTGACGGTGCGCACCCTCTCGACGGGCTGCGAGGACGGGGCCTCCTCGGGGGCGGAGGGCGCGTCGCCGTCCTGTTCCCCGTCAGCCTCGGGGTCCTCCTGTGTGGTGACCGTGTCGGCGAACGCCGCGACCGGGGCGACCGCCACGGTTCCGACGGCGGCCGCGGCCACCACCTGGAGCGGTCCCAGGGGGCGCAGCATCCGGGGCACGCCGCGCAGGCGGGAGAGCGTCTCCACGGCCAGCCCCGCCGCGTACAGGCCCCACAGGGCCCACAGCACAGTGATGAGGAGGGCGTTCAACACACCCGGTGGCAGCCGCCAGCCGCGCAGGTGGGCGGCGGCCACGGCCCAGGAGTCCGGTAGTTCCGGCCAGGGCAGGTGCCACAGGAGCAGGTAGGGGATACCGATCAGGACCGCTGCTGCGAGCAGGAGAGCGCTCAGCCGTCGGATCTGGGACATGTCCGCCTCACTGGAGCTAGGGAGTCGGCTGGGTGTGGGGACGTGCGGTGGCCGTGGAGTCGACGGTAGTCGATCCCCCCGGCAGGAGGGTGAAGGAGTAGCCCACCGAACAGGTCACGATCACGGTGTCGCCGCTGACCGAGACGGTGCCGGTGGCGCCGGCCGCGTTGAGGAAGGACTGTGCGGCGGCGGACGCCGCCGAGGGGTCGAGGGCGACCTCGCTCGTGCCCTCGCGGTAGGAGGCCCAGTCGAGCTGTTGGACGCCCGCCCGGGCGGCCTCCTGGGCCAGGGTGGCCGCCTCGTTGCGGGCCCGCAGCAGTCCGCCGCCGTCGGTGACCAGGCCCAGGCACAGCAGGAAGGCCGACGCCATGATAGCGACGAACGCCGTGGTCTGGCCCCTGTCGTCCGTACGTCTCACGGCTGCCCCCTGAAGGTGTCGACGACGACCGTCGCGTCCCCGGTGACCGTGATGGTCCCGGGGACGCCCAGTCCGGTCAGATCGCCCAGTCCGACGCGGCACTCGACCACGGCGGTGACCGCCCCTCCCGGGGTCAGGCCGCCGTGGTCGAGGGTGACGGAGTGGTCGCCGCAGGCCAGACCGTTCTCCGCGAGAGAGCTCGCCGCGGTGCCCGAGGCTGCCGCCTCGGCCGCACCGACGCTGCGTTCGAGGGAGGCCGCCCGGGCGGCGGAGTGCGCCACCTGGTCGGCGGTGGAGTTGGCGTCCGCCACCCTCCCGGCGAGCACCATGAGCATCGCGAACGCCAGGAGGGCGGGGGTGAGGAGCGCCAATTCGGCGGAGGCCGACCCGCGGTCACCACGTCCGGGCTCCGTCACGCGTCCGGGGTTCACGGAGCGGCCTCCGCGGGGACGAAACGCTCCACGGGCGCGGTGACCTCGTGGCCCACCGGCCAGCTGATGCCGGGGATGATACTGGGCACCTCGGCGTCCACCACCACGCGTACCTCCTGTGCCGTGCGGTTGACGGACACGTCGAGACCGGAGAGGAACGAGCTTCCGCCCCCTTCGGCCACCGACGTGCCACCGCCCGCCGTACGCGACTGCTCAGCGGTCCTGCGCGCGATGTCGGCGGCGACGTGGTCACCGTGCATCCACAGGGCCGCCTGAATGACGAAGAGGACCAAGAGCAGCATGAGCGGCGCGGCAACCACCAGCTCGGCGCTACCGCGGTCATCCCGCCAAGAGTGCAAGGTCAGCTTCCGGTGATGGAGCCGGCTCGCTCCATCACTGCGGTGCTGATGAGGGCAACCGCCCCGATGGCCATCGCAACCAGTAGGGCCGTGACGATGACTGCCTCGGTGGAGTAGCCGTCGTCCCTGCGGCTGAGCAGCCGAGAGCTGAGGTAGGCAGTGAGACGCTGCATCGGAAGTCTCCAAGACGTATCGGGTTTTCATGCGCTGAACAGGATGTGGCTCATTGCCGGATAGCCCAGCAGAGCCAGGAATCCAACAAAGAGCAGGACGACCGGCAAGCTCATCCGCTCGGTAGCGGACTGCGCCTCGGCATCCATCTCGGACAGGAATTGGGTGCGCAGTGTCTTGGCCTTGGCAGCCAAGGAGCTGCGAATACGCGCGCCGTCGGCTCCGGCGAGCTGGAGACTGGCCGCGAGTTCGGCGAACTCGGAGGTGTCGTAGCGCTCGCCGAGATCGCGCAGCGCGTTCCAGGGTGGCTGGCGCATGAGCGCCGCTTCGCGCAGGCTCTCCCGGATCCGGACCATGGCCCATCCGTTGCCGGCGGCGCCGGCGTCGGCCAGTGCACCGTTGACGCCCGCGCCTCCGGCCAGGGACACCACGACCAGATCGGCGAAACTGGCCAGGGCGCGACGCATGCGCTCCCGACGCTTGTCGGCCTCGTCACGCAGGGACATGTCCGGGGCGAACCAGACGATCACTGCGAAAGCCACCCACATGGCCCCAGCGAACGCGCTAGAGGGAAGTACTCCCGCGAAGGAGAGCATGCCGCCCAGGAGCGGGGGGAAGGCAAGTCCCAGGAGCAGAGCAGTGAACTTCTCGGCGAGGTAGGACGCAGGTGCGCGCTCGCACACCATCAGGTTGCGACGTGTGCGGGGCCCGGGCATACCGAAGCCCTCCAGGATCGGGACCCCGATCTTTCCCAGGCGCGTCAGAACTCCAGTTTCCGGACTCGCCGCCACGACCTGGCGGGGAGGCGGTGGTGCGGCCAAGCGCTCGGCGAGCGTGGGCCCGGCCCAACGGGCCGCGAAGAGCGCCCACAGTGCCAGCCCGAACGCGGCACCCGCAAGGGTCGCTGCCAGGACGGGGGTCATCGGACGGCCTCCGAGGTACGGGCGGGAGCGGGTTCGGGTGCGAGTACACGCGGCCCCAGGTCAAAGCGGGACATTCGGGACAGCCAGACGAGTGCGATCGTCCACAGGCAGCCGATGCCCGCGAGCACCAATTGGCCGAGGAAACCGTCAAGCGGCTCCATATACTCTCCGTTGATCACCAACAGGAAAGCGGCCATACCCACGGTCGTGCCGACGATGATCCGGGTGGAGGTGCGCAGCCGGGCGCGGCTGGCGGCCACGCGCACGAGCATCGCCGCCTGTTCACGGGCGGCCTCGGCCAGGCTGCCGAGCAGGGTGCCCAAATCGGTGGCGTGCCTCGTGGCGGCCGTGCTCAGCGCGGCGGTCACCAGGTCGGCGGTGGGGTTGTCGACCTCGTCGGCGAAGGAGCGCAGGGCGTCCTGCGTGGACCGGCCCGCACGCAGCCGCTCCGCCAGTCTGGCGACCGGCTCGCGCACCGGCTCGGGTGCGATGGGCACCGTGGCGGCGACGGCCTGGTGCAGACCGGCGGCACCGGCCATGAGGTCGCGCAGCATCTCGGTCCAGGCCGCGACGGCCTCGACCCCGTCCACCTGTTCCTGGTGGCGGCGGTCGGGCCCCAACACGATGGGCCCCCACCAACAGCCCGCGGCGACGAGCACACCGGCCACCGGCCAGCCGGTGAGGAACCAGACGAGCAGACCGCCGGCGATCGCCCCGATCAGGCGCAGCGGCCGTTGCCGGCCGAACAGAAGCGAACTCCACTGCGGGGCCCGGGACCCACGCGAGCTCCGGGACGCGGCCAAAGAGGCCAGCGCCAGCCACAGCCCCGCGCCGAGCAGGACGCCGGAGGCGGCGACAAGGAGGACAGGTGTCGTCATCGCGCCCACCCCACCGTGTCGTGGGACAGCATGGCGGGGTCGAAACCGGCCTCGGCCAGGGCGTCGAGCGTGTTGGGGCTGGGCGGCGCCGCGGGCAGGGGCCCGTTGCGGTCGCGCCGGTACACTTCGTTGGACACCACGTTCTGCCCTTCGGCGCCCACGACCTCGCGCACGCTCGTGACCTTGCGCCCGCCGGTGGGCAGTGCGGACACGTGCACGACCAGGTGCACGGCGGCGGCCACCAGGGAGGCCGTGGCGTCCAGGGGCAGGCGCTCCGAGGACTGGGCGGCGTAGGCGCCCAGCTTGGTGAAGGCGCCCGCGGAGTCCGCCGCGTGCAGGGTGGTGAGGCTGCCGTCGTTGCCCTGGCTCATGGCGTTGAGCAGCGGGACGGTCTCGTGTCCGCGCGTCTCTCCGACGATGACCCGGTCGGGCGACATGCGCAGGGCCGTGCGCACGAGGTCGGCGATGGTGATCTCGCCGACGCCCTCGACGTTGGCCGGCCGGGCCTGGAGGGCGACGCAGTCCGGGTGGGCGTCGCGGTCGCGGTCCAGCCCCAGTTCGAAGACGTCCTCGATCGTGACGAGGCGCTCGTCCACGGGGATCTCGGCGGCCAGGGCGCGCAGCAGGGTGGTCTTGCCCGCGCCGGTGCCGCCGGTGATGACCATGTTGCGGCGGGACCGCACCCCCGCGCGCAGCAGGGCGACCAGGGTGTCGTCGATCGTGCCCAGTTCGCGGAGCTGTTCGAGGGTGGTGCGGCCGTAGCGGTGGCGGCGGATGGACACCGAGGGCTGCCGGGCGACCTCCATGACCGCGTTGAGGCGCTCGCCGCCGGGCAGCTGCATGTCGAGGATGGGCGCCCCCGGGTCGAAGCGGCGCTCCCCCGTGGCGGACTCCGACGCCAGGCGCCGGACCAGGGCGACGACCTCCTCGGGATCGGCGAAGAGGGAGTCGTGCCGCTCGCGGCTGCCGTCGGCGCGGCGCACCCACACGTGCACGCCGTTGATGTTGATGTTCTCGATCCCCGGGTCGTCCAGGAGGGGCTGGAGGGGGCCGAGCCCGCACACCCGGGCCAGGGCGCCCGCGGCGACGGAGGCCTCGGTCGTGGCGTCGAGCACCTGTCGGCCCTCGGACAGGGCGCGGCCCGCCTCGTCGTCGAGGATCTGGGCGATGACGCGTTCGGCGCGGGCGCGGTACTCCTCGGGTGTGTCCTCGGGTTCGCCCCGGGTCTCCTCGCTCAGCCGCCGGGTGGCCTCGGTGACGGTCCGCTCCACGCGGTCGGCCACGGTGCGGGCGCGGTCGGTGTCCAGGAAGTAGCCGTCGGTGATGTCGAATCCGCTGCTCATGCGTGGACCCCCGTCCACTCCGGCGCGGGCGCCGGGGCTCCGGCGCCGGGTGCGGGAGCCGGGTCGGCGCCCCGGGCGAGGTCGCCCGCCAGGCGCGCCGCCGCCTTCAGCAGCGGCCTGCGCTCCGGCTTGCGCGGGTTGGTCTCCCCGCGCAGGAAGGACGCGGAGCGCTCGTCGGCGGGAAGCCGGCCCCACACGCCCGGGCCCAAGGCGTTCTCGATCTCGCGGACGCCGCCGCTGCCGCCGACGACGACGGTGCGCAGACGCGGCAGGCTGCGGGTCAGGGCCTCGGAGGCCTCCTTGGCCCGGCGCAGCTGGGCCAGGTCGTCGGCGACGAGCAGCAGTGCCTCGTCGGCCCACGTGGCCAGCGCGGAGGCCGCCGCGCCGGGGGTCAGGCGGCCCAGGTCCAGGACGACCGCGGGTCCGGACGGGGAGGCGAGCACGCCCGGGTTCTGGGACAGCAGGCGCACCGCGCCCTCGGCACGGTCGGCGGTGACGGGCGCGTGGCACACGGACAGCCCTCCGGGGAGGATCTGGGTGTGCGCGGCCAGGTCGGCGGAGGCGCCGCCGTGCCGGGCGGCGGCGGCCAGGCCGGTCAGTCCGGGGTCGGGCTGGAGGCGCCGCCAGGTGGCGACGTCGCCGCCGGAGGCGTCGGCCTCCACGAGGACGGCTCCGGTCCCACCGGGCCAGACCGCGGACAGCGCCATGGCCGCGCAGGTGACGCCGGGGGCTCCGCCCAGGGAGAAGAGCGCCACGGTCCGAGGCATCACGCGCCTCCCCGCGGGTTGACCTGGACCACGCTGACGCGTTCGGCGGCGGCCGCCGAGGCGATGGCCGCGGCGTCGGCGGAGGCCACGACGATCTCGAGCGAGACCGACCCGTCCTCGGCCGCGGAGGGCAGGACCTCCCGCACGAGCGCGCGGTAGGCCTCCACACCGCCGCCGGTGGCGCCCTCCTCCGAGTGGACCACCACGGAGACCGCGGTGCCGGGGCCGAGCGAGGAGGGGAAGCGGCCGGCCCGCAGGGCCACGCCGACCAGGGCGCGGTCACTCTCGGGGAAGGCCGCCTCGGCGCCCAGGGCGGCCTCGGGCAGGACCCCGCCCTCCGTGACGGGCACGGTGAGGATCTGTCCGACCGTCTCCTCCAGGCGCTCGGCGCCGACGAAGGAGACCCCGTCGGCGACGGCGATCCTCGCGACCCGCAGGTCCTCCGCGGACACCACGTGGCCCGCGGGCAGGTCGCCGTCGGCGACGAGCACCCCCTGCTTGTCGTCCATCTGCTCCAGGGCCACAACGCCGCTCAGACCGCCCACGGTCATCATGCCCAGGCCCAGGACCAACCACCGCCAGCGGCGGGGTCCGCTGCCCAGGAGCCGCACCGGCGGGGTCTCCCCCTGCCGCGGGGAGGCCGCGGGCGCCGGTGCCGTCTTCGTGTCCACCACGTCTGTCTTCTTCTTTCGCTGTTAGCGGTTGCCTGTGTCGGTGACCAGGCCCTGGGATTCGGCCACCTGGAGGTCGACCTGCGAGGTCGTGGTGACCGAGTCGAGCGCGCCCGCCTCGCCGCCGGAGAACTCACCCTCGGAGAGCTCCCAGCCCACGTCCCAGCCGACCCGGACGGTGACGGGGTAGGCGCCGCCGGCCTGGCTGTCGGAGGGCAGGGAGTAGACGTGCCCGCAGTCGGGGGAGGCCGACTCGGGGTCGTGCTGGGCCGGGTCGAAGGGGGTGCCGGGGCCGTCGCAGCGGATCTCCGTGCCGTCGCCCAGGTTCCACACGGTGGAGGTGGGGGTGGCGGTGACCGTGAGGGACCAGTCCTGCACCTCGGCGGAGGCTTCGGCGGCCTCCCACTCCTCGGACTCCACCCACAGCCACAGGGGGGTGTTGACCAGAACGAGGGAGTCGACGCCCGGGGAGGTCGCGATCCGGGGCGGGGGCAGTTCGAAGTCGGCCATGGACTCCTGGATGAGGGTGACCGGGTCGGTGGGGGCCTCCCCCTCGCCCCCGTAGTCGATGGCGTCCCAGTCGATCGCGTCCCAGTCCACCTGGGACCAGTCGATGGCGTCCCAGTCGATGGCGTTCCAGTCGACGCCGTCGGTGGTGCCGTCGCCCGGGGCGGCGGGGGCGTCCGAGCCTCCCCCTCCGCCTCCCCCGCCCTGCTGGCCGGCGTGGGTCTGCCACCAGCGCAGCAGGATCGAGCAGCCGAGGCCGCCCGAGCTGCCGCACTCGACCTGGCCGAGGAAGGAGCCGTCGTCGGCGTGCGCCGGGGTGGCGGCCCCGGCTACCAACAGGGTCAGTACCGCGGCGGTGGCCGCGGGTCGTACGAGTCTCAGCATGATCCCGCTTCCCAGATCCTGAGGTCGGACACGCGCCAGGCGAGTCCGTCGTGAATGAGTGTGGCTTCGACGAGGCGCGGGCCCTGCCCGGGGGAGGAGCCCATGCCGAGGTTCCAGGCGGAGTCGTCGAGGCAGTCCTCGACCGTCGCGCTGTCGGGTCCCTCGACCGCGGCGACGGGGGCGAGGACGGGTTCACCGGTGACCTGCCCCCCTGCGGCGGTGGCCCCCTCCAGAGCCGCGCTCATGAGGGCGTACGCGCCGCCCACGGCGTAGTCCTGGAGTTCGGGGGGAACCTCGCCGCCCTCGTGGGAGGCGGTCACGACCGTGTCCCACATGCTGGTGTAGGCGGCGACCGCCGCGGCCTCCTCCTCGCTGGCGGGAGAGGGCGGGGAGCTCGGTGCCGCCCCCGCTTCGGAGACCGCGTCCTCGGAGGACGCGCAGCCCGCCGCCAGGGCGAGGGCCGCGCAGCATCCCGCGGCCGCGGCCGCGCGTAGGACGGTGCCGTTTCTTATCGCGGCTGTCGTCATCGGTGGGTTCTCCACTGCCATGGAAGGGGAGGGTGGTGCATGGCGGAACCGACCCGGGTGAGCGGGCCCTTTCCCTTCCGACGAGGGGCGGGGGCGGACTCCCTTGCCCGGGAGGTCACGGGACCGGGCGCGGGGGGCCGTTGAGCGGACGGGCGGAGGAGGTCCTCCGGCCGGGTTCGGGCCCGTCGCGGACCGGCGTGACCGGCTCGCGCGGGGCGAAGCCCGGGGACTGACCGAAACCATGTGGTATTGGTTGGATTTTTATCTGTCCTTGCGTGAGCTTATAGAGAAGTCGCCTGTCGTAACAACCCCTCGTGCTCCTTCTGTGACTGTGATCCGGTCGAACTTCCGGACATCAGTCTCACAGCGCCCCGAGAAGACCACGCAGCCACAGCCCTGCATCAAACACACGCGAAACAACATCTGAACGACATCGTTCGGTCACGGTTTCCCCGATCCCTCCCCGAGGGGAGGGCCCGAGGCGGGGCCGGAGGGCGCCACGGTGTGGGGGAGAACACCGGACGGGGAGCTCGACGCGCCCGTCGGCGCTCCGGACACGTCCGGGAGTTGACGCGCTCGGCGCCGACCCGATCAGACCACGAGCACGCGCGGGCCGCGCCCGCGCAGCCTCCGGATGTCCTCGGGGTCGGTACCGGTGTCGGTGATGAGGCAGTCCACCTCGCGCAGCAGCGCGAAGCGGGCGATCCGGTCGCCGCCGATCCTGGTGTGGTCGGCCAGCAGCACGGTCCTGGCCGAGGCCCGCACCATGGCCTGCCTGGCCATCACCTCGGCGGGACCGGCACAGGTCAGGCCGCGCTCGGGCGACACCCCGTCGGCGACCATGAAGGCCACGTCGACGTGGAGCTGTTCCCACAGGCGCACCGAGGAGAGCGTGGTCCTGGCCGCTGCACCCATCCGACCTCCCAGCAGGTGCACGGAGAGGTCGCGGCGCGCGGCCAGCCCCAGCGCGGCGGGAACCGAGTTGGTCAGGACGTTCAGCCCGCACCCCGCGGGCAGCGACCACGCGATCCGCTCCGCCATCGGCCCGGCGTCGAGCATGATCACCCCGCCCGGCGGCAGTTCCGCCAGGGCGGCCCTGGCGATCCTGCCCTCCGCGGCCGAGAGCCGCCCCGTTCCGGACGGGGTCGTCGTGGCGCTCACTCCCGCCGCCCGCCCGACAGCCGCGGCACCGCCGCTGAGTCCACTCACAAGATCCTCCGATCCATCGGTACCCCTCTCTCCGGCCGAGCAGGCGCGCACCCCGGCCCGCAGTGCGCATCCCGACAGGCCGTCAGTTCCCGTACGGGGAGAGCATCCCGGACAAAGAGGCACTGTAATCGAACAGCCACGGCGAGTGAGCGTGAGCGTTGCGAAATGGCAACGGGGACCGCGTCCGAACCCGCCGCGCGCGACGCCGGCCCCCGCCGTGACGCCTCGAACGGGCCTCCTGCCAAGCGGAACGGGCCCACCCGACCGCCTACCAGAACCAAAGCCAACACAAGGCAACACACAGGAACGAAAACAGAAACACAAGCGCAACTACTTCCATGTAGAGGCAGAGCGGTGCTAATTTCGTCCTTCTCGCTGGTGGTGGAGGGGTCGCCGGCAGTGGCGGGTAGAGGGGCGGGGAGACGGGTATGGCGTTGGACCCGAACATGTCCGACTCCTCACGCAACGCGATCAAGGTCCTCACCGGCATCGAGGTCCCCAATGTCAGCCTCGCCAACCTCGGCCGCGCCTCCGAGGTCTACGCCACCCTGAACCAACG
>NZ_JAUZMY010000089.1:0-596 GCF_036327455.1 Nocardiopsis codii
TTTCGGTATACAGTTTCCACCCGGCATGGGCTGACAGGTATAATAAAAAACGGAAGCGTCGATCTTGCCGTAACCGCCCCTGTCAGTTTTCTTGTGACCCGCGACAGTGAAAATGTAATTAGCCTGAGAATGCCAGACACCATCTGATGACATGTAGGCTTTCTTATGTCCTTGGGTTTTTCCTGATGCTTTCGCCGATCCTCCTGTGACAGAAAGACTCTTCCACGATGTCACAGGAGTCGCTCTGATAGTATCAGCAAGTCCCGGCGCAGCAGAACACAAGCCAAAGACAGACTCGGCAAATGCAAACATAACTACAATGCGACTCTTCTTATACATTCGTCAGCCATCTTTCCAGTACATCGCGCAACGGGGCAACACCGCCCTATTGCTACCGAATTGTGAATGATAATATCCTTCGGGTCGCAATGGGCCAAATCGGCGGCAAAACACGAACGGGGCGACCACGCTTCCACGTGGACGCCCCGTTCAGGACAGTGACCAAGCTCAGTCGCGAGGCTTCTCAACCATCTCGTAGCACTGAACCTCGTCACCAACGTGAATATCGGAGTAGTTGGTCAAGGTCAGGCCACACT
>NZ_JAUZMY010000090.1:0-593 GCF_036327455.1 Nocardiopsis codii
TCCGCGCTCAGCAGCGCCGTCGTCCCGAAGAACGAGGCGAAGACCCCGCCCCGGTCGATGTCCCCGACGACCAGCACGGGGAAGCGGGCCGCCCGCGCGATCCCCATGTTCACGATGTCGGTGCGCCGGAGGTTGATCTCGGCGGGGGAGCCCGCTCCCTCGCAGATCACCGCGTCGTACGTCGACCGCAGCTCCTCCAGGCAGTCGGTCACCGTGCCGAGCAGTGCCTCCTGACGGCCCCCGTGGTACCCCCGGGCGCTCATCTCGCCGACCGGCTTCCCCATCAGGACGACCTGGCTGGACCGGTCGCTGCCGGGCTTCAGCAGCACCGGGTTCATCAGAGCCGTCGGCTCCACCCGGGCGGCCTGTGCCTGCATCGCCTGGGCGCGTCCGATCTCCGCGCCCTCGCGGGTCACGAAGGAGTTGAGGGACATGTTCTGCGCCTTGAACGGCGCGACCTTCACGCCCCGGCGCACCAGCCAGCGGCAGATGCCCGCCGTGACGACGCTCTTGCCCGCGTCCGAGGTCGTTCCCGCGACCAGCAGCCCGCCGCCCCTCATGCCCGCCCCCGTTCCCGTACGGCGCTCCACCGT
>NZ_JAUZMY010000091.1:0-585 GCF_036327455.1 Nocardiopsis codii
GGCCAAATAGTGCCGGTGCCAGGAACGAGACGGCTTTGCCAGTGGTCGCGTAGAGACCGAAGACCTCTCCCTGGTACCCGGGCGGGCAGATCTGAGTGAGGAGGCTCCGCGACGCGGACTGAGCCGGTCCGACGAAACCACACATGATGAGGCCGAGCACCCAAAACACCATGGCAGAACCAGCGTGGCCGATGAAAACACCCATACCGCACGCTGACAACACGATCAGTGAAAAAATGATGAGTCGCTTCGGACCGATGCGATCATCCAGGCGCCCCAGCAAGATTGTGGAAATTCCGGCGATAAGATTGGCCACAATACCGAAGATGAGTACACCTGACGCACTGAATCCAAAGGTTTGACGAGCGAGTGGCCCACCGAATTGGAAAACGCCGTTGAGCCCGTCGCGGAACAAGGCGGAAGCGATAAGGAAAATGATCGTGTTACGGCTGACGTGCCAAATCCTCACCACGCTGCGCCACAGCTCGGCGTAGGAATGCCCGAGGGCCCGCAGACCATGCGGCCGGGGTTCAGACGATTCGATCGGCCGTGGGTTATCGCGCAGGACACAAAAGGTGGGTAAGG